>JAFEBR010001144.1 GCA_018242565.1 Planctomycetota bacterium
ATCTAATCCGCGGATTCTACGAGTCGCTCATTGCGACGCCGGCCCATCAGCAAGTAATTATCATCTAGAATGATGATCCACCAGCCGACCTGATTCCTCGGATTCGGCACACGCATTTCTCCGGCCCCGCCGGCCAAGGTCGCACCGGATTTTACCCGGTGGCATAAGCGATCTTGCTTCTCCCCTCTCATGCTCGGCATGCGATTGTGCGTGGATGCCCACCGCATCACACAGGACATCGGCATGTGTGTGAACCGAGCCGATTTGACGGTCTTGTACTGGTCGATCTTCGACGTCGCGCGAGATCTGTGCACGACGAGGCCTATGAGGGGCCCAGACAAATCCTGGCCCGATACCCGAAGCCGGATCTGTTCATCCTGAATGACATGGGGAAGAAGTAGTTGCCGAAACGCTCGGACGAATGGCTGTTGGTAATATTCCTGCGGCGCAACGTGGGCCGCGACCTTTCAGATGACAGGAGGCCCGTCGCCCCGGGAATTCAGGTCGAGGGCTCACGCCGAAGGAGCAGTTGTAGCCGGTTGAAACGAAGAGCACATCGGGCTAAAATTAATGGAAAACCGAGTTTCGGCGTCGCTCGTCGACTGGCTGGGCGCACGCAGCCAGTTTTCTCTGCGTCGGTCATATCGACGGACGCGCAGAAGTTTCAAAGGCGGGCGAATTCGGAAACCGCTCCATTTGTCGCGACACGGCGAGCAACAGTCGAGTATGGGGGTCTCCGCGGTGTGTCGGTTGCCTCCGCTCGGCGAACTACAGAGTCCGCTCATCGGGGAACTCCGCTGATGACAAGTCTGATGGCAGCGACTAGAGCGAGCCGATTCCCTTCCTGGTCGATTTCTCCAAGCGCATAGCCGTTCACAGTCAGAAAAGCCCGTTTTCGCAGCCCAATTGCGGTTCGTGGCCCGCGACTGCGGTATTTGCAGCCGATTCGGCGGAGTTCACGGATCACTTTGCCGGACAGACGTTGTCGACAAGGGTGTTCGGTCAGAGTAGAATTCACCTACCCACTTCTGCCTGTCGAGTGTCAAAACATAGGACGGGCCTGACCTATTCCGCCGGGCAGTCAAACATAAGGCGGAATTTTTCGTTCTCGCATGACGAATGAAACGAATTTCAGCTACGGCAACATGAGTTTTCTTTCGATCAGAATGTCGCGATAATCGTTCAGGAATTGCTGGAGTCGCAGGCCGGTATCATCTCCGAGTTGAAAGAGTCGAGCAGGAAATGTCCCCTGCGGGCGATCGTTGTTCGACTTGCTTCCGAACGCCTGAATCATGAAGTCCAGGGTGTTGTTGGCCCCCTGAGGTTTGAGAAGCCCCCGTTCCTCGAGTGCTCTGAACGATATCGGCTGGGCCTCATCAACCTTTTTCCAGCCCTCCTTAGCGAGGGCCATGTGGCCAGGCGAAATGAGCGGCGTGAGGAGTCCCTTCATGGCTGGAAACTCGGCATCGAATTTTCGATTGCGGGCTTGTTGTTTACGATCGGCCTCAATGCTTTTAATCAACGCTTTCGTGGTGTCACCAGCTTTGTTCGCAACGGCTTGGGCACGCAGGACGTCTTGTTCGCTTTCCGCTGCCTTCAGAGCAGTTTCGGCTTCCAGTTTTTTTTGCTCTAAGGCCAAGAGTTTTTGGCGCTCTTTGGTCAACTCTGCCGCGCGAACCTTTTCGAGTTCCACGGCATTTTGCGACAGGTGATCCTGAATTCGAACCTGCTCACGTTCGGACAAGGCCTGGGCAAGTGATCGGGAATCGGGCGTATCCGTTTCAGATAGGGAATCGAGCAATAGGCCCAGAGCGGCGTCATCGGACCTTTGGCTGCGCAAAGCTGCATTGGCGCGCCCCAGAAGATCTTGTACTCGCTCTTTTAGTGCCGATTTCGGCTCGATCTTGAGTGTCTCGATATCCAATCCATGAGTCACCAAATCACCGAGTTCTTGCGTTTGCTCCACCCAGTTCTGCAACTCATCAACATCGGGCCGTGGCTTGACGGCCAAGACTTCAAACTGAGCGAGCAGCGACTTGTTTCCGGCGATTCTCTTTCCCTGCTCTGACGTCCGGAGTGCTGCTTGGCGACTATTCCATTTCATCGTCGCTGCCTGGAGTTCGCTGACGATCTGGGTGACAAGCCCAATCTGACGCTTCAGTTCCTTCCATTGCTGGCGAGCAAGCAGTGAATCGGAAGCACTGGCGAGTTCCGAATTGTCGCCGGCCGTCTTCTGTAACTTTCGGGTGGCCTCAGCTGCCTGGCGTGCCGCCATAGCTTCGGGGCTCATGCTGGCGAAGCTCAGAAAGCCATCCTTGCCTGTCGCCCAGAGTGTGGCGACGACTCCCGCTGCGAACACCAGTAAACCGATGGACGGCCGTGCGAAGGACGATGCTGGCGTATTGGCGGCGCCTGACGGACTCGGCGAAGGATGTTGGGCGGCCGTTCCGGCAACCGGTCCGGTGTTCGTTTCTGGATTCACGTTGTGCCCCGAGGCAGGATTAGCCGTTGGCATGGTCATCACATCATTCCAGGCAGAGTGTTTTGATCAGTTGTTCGATCGCGTTCTTTCTTTGCGGCCTTCTTTTTGATTCGTCGTCGTCGTTCATCGCGTTCCATTTGTTCGAGCATCAGTGAGTCGAGGAACTGGAACGAATCAGCCACCTGTTCCGGAGTCTCAGGGGGCGTCGAAGGCTCTGGGGACTCCTGAGCAGCCTCCGGAAAATGCTCGAAACTGATTTCTTCGATTTCTTCGGCGGCGTGATCAACTGAATTGGATGATTTGCACTGCACGTCATCAGGTACAGCAGGTCGCTCGTTTTCGATCCCCATATCAGGGGGAAACTCGTCTGCCTCTGGCTCGTCGCGCCCTGGGTCGTCAATCGGAACAGGATGTGTGGCCGGGGGCAAGACACGCGACCTGCTTTGTGCTCCAGGTGAAACATCCTTCAGCGTGGCGACGAGGGTTTCGGCCGACGGCGCCGGCCACGGTGCACGCAATCGCGCTTGGAATTCGGAAAGACTGATTGGATAGACAGAGTCCATGATGAACGGGAATCCGCCAAATTGTGCAAAACCGGCGCTGCGGCGGAGCGTAGCAATTGAACGTCCCGGAGCATCGCCGGCCAGCAGAATGTCGTTTATCCCCATTCGTGCCGTCCGCGTTTCAGAAAAGGTAATGCCACCTGGAAAGTAACCAGTCAGCAGTGCTGGAACAAAACTCATCACAGCGGGATTTACGATGGTTTCCCCCGAGGCATCGCGTAGCTCTTCGATCTCTCGAATGTTCGAAACTGAAAAGTTCTGTCGCCAGCGTGTATTGGCACGAATAGCCGGCAACAAGTTGGCATCTCCGGCCTCTAAATCGGAAGTCGACTGATTCGACAGAATCAGTCCAATATTCAGACTTCGGGCGGTCTGGAGTAGGAGTTCGAGATTGTTCGCGACAATCCGCTGGAATTCGTCAATGAACACAAACGTCTGTCTGCGCGGTCCCTTGTGCATTTGAGCGGCGGAGAGCAGCGAGTGAAGTATGAGACGGGCGATTTCGGCGGAAATGCCGGTTCCAGTCGCTGACGGAAGCGCAAAATACAGTGCCTGAGGGGTCGTAAAAACCTGATCAAGATCGATTGCGGCGTCCAAAACCGAACGCGGAGTGCCGTTCGCTGGCGATGCATTCAATGGCCGACAGCCTGCTAAGCGGCGAACGGACGATTTTACGTTGGTGGCAGCTCGTTTCGTTTCAGCGTCGATCGGAAATCTGGCTGAACCAGCCAACACATCAGCCAGTGCCGTGAAACTATCGGCGTCAGGATTGTTCTTGACGGCAAAATGCAAGAGTTCGAAGTTTGCATCGCCGAAGAATTTTCTTCCGTAATCAGTTCCGTACTGCAATC
>JAFEBR010001145.1 GCA_018242565.1 Planctomycetota bacterium
CGCGATCGGGCCGGGGAGCGACCGTTGGTTTTCTGGGGGGAGCGGGTTGTCGGTCGGTCAGGCCTCAACCATTCTCGATTATCTCGTGCTGGTTGAATTGCTGTTGCAATACCGCCAGGATCTGGCGAATTACCAGCAGGATCTACACGATTGTCGCGATCAACTGCGGATGCAGCTTCGTCGTTACACCGAAGACAAGCCCCGTCATAATGTGCCGCTGGTCGACCGACTGGTCGCTGAACTCGCTCGGCGAATCGGGGTCGCCTGAAACACGTGCGATCCAGACGGCCCCAGCGAAGGGGCCGTCTCGTCGGGCTTGGGGTGGGGGGGCCATTCCGCCGTGGCGATCTTGTTCGACGGTGGCCCGTTCAGCTCATTAGTTTGGAGTGAACGTGGCGCCGTTGATGAGCAGGCTGCCGGTTGAGGCCGACGGAGTCACAAACAGATACTGGCTGGAGTTCACGCCGGTGATCGTGTTGTTGGCCGTGCTCTGCAGTTGGAATTTCGGACTCGAGACCGGACCCGAAAAGACGAATCCCGACCCGCTGCCATTGAGCGTCACCTTGTTGCCATTCAGGCCGATCACGCCACCCGATGTGATCGAGTCGAAGCGGAAGGCTGTGGCATTTCCTGCCGTATCGGTGATGGTATTGCTGGTGAACGTCGCGGTCGGACTGGTGAGCGAGCTTTGGAACCCGACGCCGCCGGTGCCGCCGAACTGAATCAGGTTGTTCGTCGCGGTGAGGACCGAAGTCGAAGAGAGCAGATCTTTGAAACCAATGCCGCCCGTTCCCGTGGTCGTGTAGCGGTTATTCGTGAGCGAGATTGACGAGAACGACGTGTTGTTGATTGCAACGCCGGTAATCGAATTGCCCGTCTCGACAAACGACGACTGATTAATGTTGGCGGTGACGGCGCCGCTCCCCGACCAGTTCATATTGATGCCAGCCGTGTTGGCCAGGCTGTTCGCCAGATAGCTGTTATTGACCGAGAGCGAAATCGAACCGGCCGTGCCCGTGATGTCGATGTTGTCGGCCGTGGTGGATGTGAATTTTGAGTCGCTGATGGTGTACAGAGCGCTGTTGCCGTTGGTGAACTGGGCACTCACGTTGGCCATGCTGTTGTTCGAGAACGTATCGACCTGCAGGGTCATTTTCTGGGTGTTCAGGGCCCGGATCCCGAAGCCTTCGTTCGAGAAGGTCGTGTTGGTGACGATCAGGGCCGATGTATTATTGGCGTCGATCCCCACGGGGCCGTTACCGCTGATGTTCATCCACTGCATACCGACGAGACCTGTGGAGTTCAGGTTGACACCCCCCAGCGCGGCTCCGGTGATCGAACCCCCCGTATTCGCTGCGTTATAACCATAGATGCCGAAAACGGGACCAGTCGTATTGACGAGGCTGATGCCGTACGTGGGCGAGTTCGTGCTGGTGACCGATTTCAGGTTGACGTTCAAAGAGGTGCCGGTGATGTCGATCGCGGCCCCGCCGTTGGCGTTGATCACACCTCCGCCGTTCAAGTCGATCACATTGTTTGCATCAGCCGCGTTGATGGCCAGGGTTCCGGCGTTCAAGGCCCGCAGTGCCGTGGCGTTGGTCGTCGAAATATTCAGCGTGTGGAACCGGGTGATGGCGTTGGTATCCGATTCAAGGTTCACCGCGGCGCTGTTTCCTGAAGCCGCCATGGTGGAAGGATTGGTGACGTTCAGAGTGTTGAAGTTGAACTGCCCCGAAGAATCACGAATGTCCAGGGCCGAGGCGGCAACCGCCTGCTCGTTCGAAATCGAGGTGGTTCCCTGCATATTGACGGTCCCCTTGGAACTCGAATTGATCGACATCCCCAGATCCTTGCGGTTGTTGATCTGCAGGTTTCCGAAATTGACGACACCGTTCGAGGCCAAGCCGTTGATGTTCACGGCGGGGCCTGTGGCTCCATCGATCAGGGTGGTCCCGGTGAATGACGTTTGACCCGTGCCCCCAATCAGGTTGATGGCGGACCCAGTCGAATTATTGATCACCGGGCCGATGAGGTTAATGCCGCCGGTCGTATTGACCAGCCGAATGCCGTCGTTGCCGGCGTGGTCAATGAAGATGTTCGCCATCGAGACATTCTGTACACCCGTGCCGATGATCGCGTTCCCGCCTGAATTGCTGATGCGGAAGCCGGTGAACGATGTGTTGCTCGCCAGCACGACCGAGTCGCCTGCGGAGGCACTCAGCATGGGCAGGTTCGACAGAGGCGACGCTTGTGGCAGCAGGAGCGAGCCAATGTTCGCGACCTGCACGAAATTCTGGGCACCCGCGCCGTCACCCATCACGATATTCCCGGGATTCAAATGGACGCTGGCATTGGCTCCGGTGAACACACTGCCGGCATGGACGAAAATGATGCTGCGATTGGCCGCCTGTGCCGCTGTGATCGAAGAGAAGGGGGTATTCACATTGCCGTTACCCCCGGGTGCGGCGGCACTGGTCACGTGGGCAAACGTGTACGGTTTGCCGGTAGCCGGGTTAATCGCCGCGGCGATGTGCTCGAGGTTATCTCGTTCAGGCGCGACC
>JAFEBR010001146.1 GCA_018242565.1 Planctomycetota bacterium
CATTACCCGCGTTACCCGCGGGCTGCCGTTTCCCCAAGTCCCTGGTCATGAATCAGTTCCGGAAACTCCGCCGGCACCGGGGAAAGTCGTGTTTATCACCCTGCAGGATTATTGCACGGGGCTCGCCAAACGGCTGCAGGTGCAGGGAGCCGATCTCGAGAATCTGCATCTGGAAGGGTTTGTCGCCCGCCAGCGGGCTGACACAACTCGGATGCCTTCCCGGTCGTTTGATTTCACTTTCGATCTGCAGAAGTTGCAGCAGGAATTGGACGATCTCCCCTCGATTCGGCTGTTGGTCGTGGATCCCCTGTGCGACTTCTGCCAGGGGCCGGCTCATGTCGCCCAGATGCTGACCGAGTTACGGAACATGGCCCAAATCCTCGACATCCCGGTCGTGGTGACGTTACCGGCCCAGACCCGATTTGATGCGGCGGGCACGTTACGGGTCACCTCCAAGTACCGCAACGATGCCGCGCGAGCCGTGTGGTGCCTGGCCACTGACCCGAAACAAGGGAACCGCCGGTTCTTCATCCCCCGGCGGACGAATCTGTTTGCCCTCCCCCGCGGAGTAGAGTTTCAAATCGACAACCGGGGAATCACCTGGCACCCCGAAAACCCGGTCGACCCGGCGGATCCGTTGGGGTGGGAGACCAGGCTGCAGGGGTGTCTGAACCAGTTGCTGCGGAACGACCCAAAGCCCTAGGCGGATGTGATGTATGAGGGACAGTACCGAGGGTTCAGCCCAAAGCAGATCCGCGCCACGGCGTTTCGGATGGGAGTCGAGATCCGCAAACGCCCCGGCTTCGGCAAGGACGGAGGCTGGGAATGGTCTTTTCCCGGCACCGAGGCGGACACGCAAAACGTGGAATCTTTGGAGAATGCCGCGGGAAACGCGAAATCCGTCGTGTTGGCTGTAGCCGCCACGGATCGCGAGGAAGAGCAGACGACCGCCGCGCCACCCAGCAGTGACGATCCCACGGTGGATTTGGAATCGCCCGCACCATTCGAATCGGAGTCACATCATGCTTCGGCTGAAGCCAAAGCGACGGACGCGCAAGAACACATCGACGCGACCAGTCCGCAAAACGCGGAATCTTTGGAAAACACCGCGGGAAATGCGAAATCCGTCGTGGGGACTTCAGCCGCCCCGGGTGGTGCGGAACAACAGGCAACCGCCACTACACCGAGCGGTCGCGACTCGGGGACAGATTCGAACTCGTCCGCGCCAGTCGAATCGGCGTCACACGATACTTCGGCTGAAGCCAAAGCTACGGCCGGCCAAGAACGCATCGACGCGACCAGCTCGCAAAACGCGGAATCTTTGGAGAACGCCGCGGGAAATGGGGGCCTGTCCAACGCCCAACCGCTCACAAAACGTGAACGGCGGAAGCAGGCCCGGCGGGCGCGGAAGCTCGTTCGCAAAGCCCGCGAGCGTGGTGTAGTGACAAGTCCCGCGGATGTTGATTCGTAACACCACAACACGGCGTGGTTGGCGTGCATGACGTGCGGTCGCGTGATCTTTGAAAATTCGCAACTGGCAACGGGAAGTGACACCCACCGGTCGGAGTCCGTCCGATGGGTGTCACGGCGAGCGAGGCCGTCTGGGTGGCAGAGCGCCGGCGACATCGGGGGCGCGTTCAGCCAAAAGCGGTTGACGTGTGCTGTGACTCGCGAGGCAGGTGTGACCTTAGCAAGCTGCCGGGTTTATCCCGGCAGTATCAGCGCGGAATGGTTATTCACCTCGACCGGACAAATTGCTCGTCCGGCGGTGGGCGGGTCACATGCGCCTGTCGCTGGCGAGACGCGGTGCGGTCTGCCCGGGCTCTTGGGCAACGTCGATCAGCGGATTCCTCCGGTGTCCGGGAGGCAGGCTGATACTGCCGGGATAAACCCGGCAGCTCGCTGGCGTTGAACGTGTGGAGGGCTCTGAGACGTGCGGTTACCCCCCGTAGCCCCCCTTCGAAAGGGTGGGAGATGCGGTGTGGGTGGCGCAGCGACGGTGATATGCAGGGGCGCGTCCCGTCAGACGCGGTTGACGTGTGCTGTGATTCGCCAGGCAGATGTGACCTTAGCGAGCTGCCGGGTTGATCCCGGCAGTATCAGCGCAGAGTGGTGCATCGGTTCGAACGGACAAATTCCTCGTCCGGCGGTGGGCGGGTCGCATGTGTC
>JAFEBR010001147.1 GCA_018242565.1 Planctomycetota bacterium
CCTCGATTTCCGCGATTTCTCCAAAGAATTCAGAAATTCAAATTTTTGTCGGCCGGCAATTTCGTAGTCTTGGCTTCAGCCGAGACCTGACGAAGCAATACAAAAACCGCCGGGTCACCTCATCAAATAAATCTTCGCGAATGCTGTCCGCGCTGACACAGCCGTTGACTGATCTGTCGCGTTCGGACGAAAGTGAACCGCGGATGTCACGGATGTCGCGGATAAAAAAGTTGCCGACCGGGCCGGGTCTCCCCCCAGTTCGGCGCGGGGCTCCCGACCCCGCCGCAGGCCCGACCGCAAGTCTCCCGCCGTCAGGCACGACTCTCGCGAGACAGCCTGGCACTCAAGAAGCCGCTCGATTTCCGCGATTTCTCCAAAGAATTCAGAAATTCAAGTTTTTGCCGGCAGGCAATTTCGTAGCCTTGGCTCTAGCCGAGGTGTGACGAAGCAATCCAAAAAACGCCTGGTCACCTCATCAAATCAATCTTCGCGAATGCTGTCCGCGCTGACACAGCCCTTGACTGATCTGTCGCGTTCGGACGAAGGAGAACCGCGGATGTCACGGATGTTGCGGATAAAAAAGTTGCCGACCGGGCCGGGTCTCCCCCCAATTCGGCGCGGGTCTCCCGCCGTCAGTCACAACTCCCTCGCGACAACTCGGCACTCAACAAGCCCTGCGATTTCCCGCAAGATTTCACAAATGCAATTTTTCGGCCACGAGCTCGCGCCCGAAATTGCGTCGCGCGTGCCGGCCAGACAAGCTGGCCCGCAGGCCACACTCTGCCACATGGGGGCAGGGCCAACGACTCAATGCGAATTTCCAAAGAACTCAGCGCGGTGAATGGGGCCTAGTCGAACCCAGGTGGCCAGCAGTGGCGACGCCTGGTTTTTCGGCCCATTCTTCAAAGATTTCCATTTTTTGAATATCCGTCGGCGGGCAGCCTTTTCGTCGTCCTGGCTTGAGCCGAGACCTGACAAAGCAAACCCCAAACCGCCGGGTCATCCAAATCGACCGACCTCGGCCAAAATCCTCCGCGGAGAGGCGTCGGCCGTCTCAAAAGGGGAGATCACCTGGCGGTTCAAGACACCACGACGGTTTCCAACCCCTTCGTTTTCCTCGATTTCCCGCAAGATTTCACAAATTCAATTTTTTTGCCAGCAATTCCTCCGTAGCCTTGGCCTGGGCCGAGACGCAAACGACCAACCCCAAAACCGCCAGACCACCTCATCAGATTCCACTTCGCCAACGCTGGCCGGGCCGGTGAGATCCCGGCTCCCGCCACGCGTGTTCGGTGCGAATCTCTCCCCCAGTTCGGCGCAGGTCTCGCGACCCCGCCGCTCGTCCGACCGCAGGTCTCCCATCGCCAGTCCGGCTCCCGTGCGACAAACTTGCGCCCGTCAAAAGCCTGCGTTTCCCCGCGGTCCCATCAAAGAATTCCAGATTTCGAGTCTCCCGAAAGGCACTCCTCGGTCACTCGGCCAGCGATCCACCGGCGCACCCGGAGTTTGTTGCCACTCTCGTCACCTTAAGGAGATGTGCAGATCGAACACGTCCCTATCTGTATTGTAACAGGGAATGTGGAAATATGTCAAATAAATAATGACAAATTAACTACCTGACGGTCTTGGGGCCACACCACGGCACGCGTTCGCGTTTGTCGTGCCGGCGTCGGCTCCGGAGACACGACGGCAGGATTGAAGAAGGCCGCCTTTCGTGCTGACGCTCTGCGGGTGCCCTGGCCGGGTCAGGGGCTGGTCGCCTGGTTACGAGATGGGAAACCCCGAGATGCGCGACGTGCCACGCAGGGAAAAGCAGGGGATCCACAGATTGGCGCAGATTGGCACAGTTTTTTTCAGGCTGGGATTCGCGGGGCAGGTGATCGGGGTCTGGTCGTTCGGCGTTAACAGGCACCTCGTATGATCTGCATGGTCCGCGACATCCCCGGCTTCGTCCCGTCCGCGAACTGGACCAAGGGAGAGGCGGTCGCCACGGATCGGTGACCCCCCGCGGTTGGCTGGCGTTTGTGCTGAGTCCCCCTGTTCATCCAACGGGCCAAGCATAGTTCACTTCAACCACCTTTTTCGGGACAAATGCGAGCGCTGCACCGTGAGCAGAGAATCTTCCCGACCGACGCTCAAGGGCGAGAGCGGGATTTGCTGACGTGAGTCGATTGACCAGTGGGCTGACGCCGCACCGTTCGCCAAGCATTCATACGCGTCTCTCGCCTGCCACTCCGCTTCGCCAACAGCCACGACGAATCCTGCCCTAACGAAGGGGGGTAATCGCACGTCTCGCCGCGCCCGTCACATCAACCGCCAGCGAGCCGCCCGGGTTTATCCCGGCGGTTTCCGCGTGGCTCCCCAACAGGGGATGAATCCGCTGGTTGACTCGGCCAGGAAGCCCCGAGCAGACGCCGTCCCTTTAGCGACAGCCG
>JAFEBR010001148.1 GCA_018242565.1 Planctomycetota bacterium
CTGATCGGTATCACCACTCCACGCTGATACTGCCGGGATAAACCCGGCAGCTCGCTCAAGTCACATTCCCGGCATCCGCGGCAGACATCACCACACCACGCTCGCGGGCCTTGCGAATGAGCTTCCGTTCCCGTCGAGCCAACTTCCGCCGTTCTTGCTTTGAGAGGGGTTGAGCCTCGGCCAAGGCCCCATTTCCCTCGGCATTCTCCAAAGAATTCTGTTTTTCCAAATTTGTCGTCTCAGCTGGCGCGGGGACGTCTGGCAGCGCGGCCTCAACCGCCACTTCCGTCGTCTGGGCTTGAGTCGAGACATCTTGCAGCGTCGCTTCAACCGCCGCGTCACGCTCGAAATCATCCCCGGCCGGAGACTGAACGGCGGGTGACCCCTCAGTGGTCTGAATGTCACGCTGGGTGGCGGCTCGCGGACAAATTCAAAGTCCGCGGCGTGGAAACTGGAATTCTGATTCAGTCGGCTTCAGCCGACTGAAGACGATGCACAAGCCCTGCCGTCAACGGTCAAGGAGACGCAAAACCCCGGCCCACGGCCCAGAATATTGGCCGGGCCGTCGTCGTGACCGATAAATTCAAATCGTCCCACGTGGAAGACTGTGCCGTATCCTAAAGTAGAACGGTGTCTCCGGATTCAATCCCTGGCGGTTGAACTGAGAGAAGTTGTCCGATGTTATCTGCTCGTGTATCATCGATGCAGGAGATTTTGAAATGCCCATACTTCAACTGGACCCGGACACCACCGAGCGGTTGGAAGCCTTGGCTGCCGCGAGTGGCATGACAGTCGACGCGTATCTAAGACTGCTCTTACCGACTTTATCGAACGGAACGCACGCGAAAGTGTCGCCGGGCGAGCTTGATGAACTGCTTGTCGAAAACTCGTTCGAAGGATTGACGCTACCTGCTGATTTCTCCCGGGCCGACATCTACGATGAGCATACCTGATGCCCGTGCTTCTGGATACGGGCGTCCTGCTCCGCCTATTGGAGCGACTGGATCTTAATGACAAGACCGTTCAGGCTGCCGTCAAATTCCTCTGGGAACGCGGGGACGGACGCTGCATTCAAGCAAATGATTGGGGATGAATGTTATGAGCGCTGACGGCTGTAAGTCCAGATTTCTACTCTAGGCAACGCGAGCAATCAAACGCGAGCATACTCGGTCGTCGGTGCCAATGTAGAGAAAGCAAATGAGCGAAAAGAAATTTTTGTATGCCGGGGGCGCCTTCGTTTTGATCGTTTTAGTCCTGTACGCGGTTCGCGCCGATTGGACTCATCGGGAATACATTTACCTACCCGAGAATGTCAGTCCTTCGAAGGCGCTGAAAATCAACGTAATCGCTCCA
>JAFEBR010000114.1 GCA_018242565.1 Planctomycetota bacterium
CGGCAGCCTCTGCCCGAATTGCGGTTTGCGTGCGCCACCCCGCGGCACCGGGCCGCGATCGAGAGCCTGGCTGCCGTCATTCAGGAAGAACTCAATGTCAAACAGATCACCGGCTGCGACAACCTCGATGACCTGGTGAAATACAACTATAAGCCGAACCTGAAGACGCTGGGTCCGAAGTTCGGCAAAGGGCTGGCTGTCATCAATAAGGCCCTGCCCACGCTCGATGGCAAACTGCTGGCCCCGCTGCGGCGCGGCGAGTCGGTGACCCTCACGATCGAGGGTACCGATTACCAACTGGCTCCAGACGATGTGCTGGTGAGTACCCAGCAGGCGGCCGAGTGGGTCGCCGCCGATGACCAGGGGGTGCAGATCGCCTTGTCGCTGGTGATTACGCCCGCCTTGAAGCGTGAAGGGATGGCCCGCGATTACGTGCGGCAGGTGCAGCAACTGCGGAAGGATGCCGGGCTGGAGATCGAAAACCGGATCCGCATTTTCGACGTGGCGGCCGACCCGGACGTCCTGGCCGCCATCACCGAATGGCAGGATTACATCCGCGAGGAAACCCTGGCGGATTCGATCACTCACGTGGCCGAGGCCCCCGGCGACACCCGGCAGGTGCTGGTGGGCGAAACCGAATTGGCGTTGTGGATTGAGCGTGTTTAGGCAAGTGCGGCAGGCGGCCACCCCGGCCTGAAAACGCCGGGGTGCGCCTTGAATGACCAGAACCGACGTGTGCGTTGCCCTTGTGGTGAGCACGCGTTACGATGAGAGATTTTTGTCCCCCGAAAACCCAGGAGCTCTGCAGATGTCGTCCCAGACCAGCACGTTGACCGCCCCGGTACCGGCCACGACGTACGATGAAATCCCGTACATCAGCATGCCGTACGCGCACAGCCATCCCGAGCGACTGGCGGCGATCGCCCGGCTGCTGGGGCTCAACCCGCCGGCCATTCACCACTGCCGGGTGCTCGAACTGGGCTGTGCCTCGGGCAATAACCTCATTCCCATCGCCGCGGCGTATCCCGAAAGCACCTTCCTGGGGCTCGACCTGTCAGAACGCCAGATCGCTTCGGGGAAAACGATCATCAATACGCTGGGGCTCAAGAACATTGAGCTGCGGCGGGCCAACATCATGGATTTTCCCCCGACCGAGGGAAAGTTCGACTACATCATCGTCCATGGGATCTATTCGTGGGTTCCCGCCGAAGTGCAGGACAAAATCCTGTCGATCTGCAAGCAGAACCTGAAGCCCGACGGCGTGGCCTATGTGAGCTACAACGTACTGCCCGGCTGGCACATGCGCGGCATGATCCGCGACATGATGCTGCACCATATTCAGCGGTTCCCTGATCCGCAGCAGAAGCTGGCGCAGGCCCGGGCGCTGCTCGACTTCCTGGTGAAGGCGGTCCCCGCCGACAATAACCCGTACGGCTTGTTCCTCAAGTCCGAAATGGAATTGTTGAAGCAGCAGTCCGACAATTACCTGTTTCACGACCATCTGGAAGAAAACAACCATCCAATCTATTTCCACGAGTTCGTTACGCGGGCCGCGGGTAAAGGGTTGCGTTACCTCGGCGATTCGGACCTGCGGACGATGGCCACCCGCGACCTGCACCCCGATGCACAAAAGCTGCTGGCCACGTCGCTCAGCCAGATCGAGACCGAGCAATACATGGACTTCCTGCGGAACCGCATGTTCCGCATGTCGCTGCTGATCCATGACGACAAGCAGCACAATCTGAATATCGACAACCAGATTCTGAAAGACTTTTACGTGGCGTCGGCCCTGCGGCCGTCGGCTCCGGTGGGCAATCTGAACACCACTGACCCGATGGAATTCGTGACCGCGACTGGAGACAAGGCGGGGGTCGCCTTGCCACTCGCCAAGGCGGTGCTGGTGATCCTGGCGGAAGCCTGGCCCTGCCGGTTGCCCTTCATGGAGCTGTTGCAGCAGGCAGCCGCCCGGTTGGGAACGCCGCTCCCCAATGACCCGGCGGGTATGAAGCAGGTGATCGACGCCGTGGGCGGTCCGTTGCTGCTGTTGCATACGGGGCTCCCCTTCGGAGTCGTGGAACTGGCGCTGGGGCCCCTGAATGTGGCTCAGAAGAGTGGCGAAAAGCCCAAGGCATCGCCCCTGGCCCGCCTGCAGGCTGCCGCGGGACCGATGTGCAACATGCGCCATCAGTACGTGCAACTCGACGATTTCGGTCGCCAGTTCCTGCTGCTCCTCGATGGCACGCAGACTCGCGAGCAGATCCTGGAAACTTTGGTGGAAAAGGTTCGCCGGCAAGAACTTGTGATTCGAGAGAACGACGTCGTCGTCTCCGATTTGAATCGCGTGCGGGCGATGCTTCAGGCCCAGTTAGAGAACGTGCTGCAGATTCTGGCCAACAGTTCGCTGCTGGTTCCGTAAGCGGCCGCGAGGTTTGGTGACGATCCATCCCGCCACCCGGCGAACTTCGCCGGGTGGCGGGTTCATTTTCCGGGTTCCGGCCGCTGTTTTCCCGGATGTGCGCCCAATTCCCGGCCTGAAAATGGTGTTCCGCGTCGCCCAGAATCTCTCCCGGCTTTGAGAAAATCGCACAATTTCTCAACAAATCACACGACGCGCTTCACTAACCTCCACCTCAACATTAAGATTTATCCAGTTGTCGTAAGGGTTGCAGTTCCTTCAGGCTGCGTGTAGCTCCGGACTGGTAGATGCTTCCTAATCGGAAAAGTCCGCCAAATCAGGGCACTGTGGCAGGGCATCGAAGGGCATCTCATCGATGGCGCGCAAGTGATCAGGACGTAGTTGCAGGGCGGCCACCTCGGCCTGATTCGGGGGTCATTTTCAGAGGCCGACTGGCAGTTTTATTTGAACATCGCAATTGAAAGGAGCTGGGAAATGAGGGGGCGTTTGAAGTTCTGCGGGACACTCGCGATTGTCGCGGTGGTTCTCGCGGCGGTCGTTCCGGTTTCGAATGCCGGACACCGTCGTGGTCGTTGTTGTCAATCATCAGGTTCGTGCGACGGCAGTTGTGGCACGGTCGGTGGCTGCAGCCAGGGCGGTTGTGCGCCGCAAACCGTCAGTGTTCCGCAACTCGTGACCGAAACCCGCAAGGTCATGGTCACCGAGTATCGCCAGGAACAACGTCAGCAAACCTACATGGTGAATCGTCCGGTCTGGGAAGAACAGGATCAGGCCATCACCGTCATGGTGCCGACTCAGGAAGAACGTAAGGGAACGCGGACTGTCTGCGACACCGTCTGGGACGATGTCGAACAGACATACAACGTGATGGTGCCTTACCAGGAACAGCGTAAGGCCACCCGTTGCGTGTATGACCGCGTGATGCGGAATGTCGAACAGAAGTACTGCGCGATGGTTCCCTACCAGGAACAGCGCAAGGGCGTGCGTTGCGTCTACGACCGCGTGGTCGACAACGTCGAACAGAAATACTGCGTGCTGGTGCCTTACCAGGAACAGCGCGAAGCCACCCGTTGCGTGTATGACCGCGTGACGCGAGATGTCGAACAGAAGTACTGTGTGATGGTTCCCTACCAGGAACAGCGCAAGGCTACCCGTTGCGTGTATGACCGTGTGACGAGAGACGTCGAACAGAAGTACACCGTCATGGTGCCGCACCAGGAAGAACGCAAGGCGACCCGCTGCGTTTACGACACCGTGCAGGACAAGTTGACGAAGAAGGTCGCCGTCGATCGCGGTCGCTGGGTCTGCGAAGCCGTGGCTGATCCGTGCAATCCCTCGTGCCAGCGCGTCTGTCAGCGCTGGGTGCCGAACGTCGTCGAAGAAGAAGTGCCCTACACCTGCTGCCGGGTTGTGCCCCGCCAGGA
>JAFEBR010001149.1 GCA_018242565.1 Planctomycetota bacterium
CGGGGCGGCCAAGGTGCCGCGCCCCACGAACAAACCAAAGTAGCCCCCACAACCGACGGCCCCCCCCCCCCCCCCCCGAGCCCACCGCAGTGGTGCGCACCCCGGCAACACCATGGGCCCAGCAGAACAACAACGCCAAACCGGTCATTTTATTTTCTCAGCGGAGCTGGACAGACATTAAGGGAATACCCTATGGTTCGAGCGTCGCGTTTTTTCCTTTTAAACTTCGAATTCGTCTACAGATCATGTGACCGTCGTGTCGGTCACGGCAATCGACGGGGGTCCATCAGCCCCAGACACTTCCCGTCTCAGGATTTCGGGGCCTCAGTTTTTGAACAGGGAGAGTCGCAGAATGCGTAGTTGCAGCTTTGTGTTAGCCGTTTTGCTGGTCCTCGGAGCAGCCGGGACGTCGTCCGCCAGCCTGATCGTCGAAAACAGTCCGGCCACCGAAACGTCATTCCGGATCGGCGGTTCGAACACCCAGGTCGAAGCCGTCATCTGGCTTCAATCCGCCGCGTCGAATGATGTGCAGGTCTCGGCACTCGTGGGCAGTGTTGACGGCAATTCGCGAACCGTGAATGCCTATTTGGAACAGAATTCGGTTGGCAATGTCATTGCCAGCACGACGGTCACCGTGGGCAGCTTTACCAGTTCCGCGGACTTCACGTTGACCACGATATTTACTGGTTTGGATCTCTCGCCCAGCTTCTATCGACTGACATTGTTCAATACCGATTCGACGGGAGATGTGAATGTTCGTTGGGGCGTGGCCGGCGGAACAACCAACACTGACTACGGGTTTTTCGCTGGGTCTCAGTTCGCGAACGGCAGCGATGCGGACGTCAGTTTTCCGTTCCTGTCCAATTTTACGACTTCGACGGCCCCGCTCGGCTTTCAGGTGACCGGTGTGGTCCCCGAACCGAGCAGTTTCGTGATGGGACTGATCGCAATGGCCACGGTCGTCGTCATCGGCGGTCGCGCCCGCGTCCGTCGCCAGGCGGCCTAATTGCCCAATCGACGTCACCCCGACTGATATCTCGGCCGCGTGGCCAGACGACCCGTTTCGCGGGGGTGGAGAAACGAGTTTTCTCCATCCCCGTCGGGCCTTCACCCCTCTCGCCGCATTTCCGCCGCGCGAATAACCCTCGGGCCCATGGTGCGGATCACGAATCGGTTACCTGCGTGTGTGCCTCTGAAAAGTGAGTGGAATCTTCGGGGCCCACGGATGGCCTACGGATGGCTCACGAGAACGCGGGAAAACCGGATGGCTTTTCAGAGCGAAGGCTCAGCCAGCCTCATGTCAGGAGTCGCTTCCGCAGCGGTAAATTTCTCCGGCAGTGCCAGCCCCGAAGGGGTCAGATTCGATAGCCCTGGGTGACTGAAACGAAGCCCAGCGTCAACGAACCCACAGGCAAACCAGCCCCAACCAGGTCGAGATTCCTCAATCCCAGAGAGAGCGTTCGACGAATTCTGGGCCCAGGCTGACGATTCGATGGTCATTTCCTCGACCCGCTTCGCGATGGTAGTCGTCCGCAAAAGCTGACAGAGACCACGCCGATGATCCTCGACGGTCCGCACGATTCCTGACGGGCACCCCCTGGCGTTCAGAGTCCCAATCAGGGCGGCGTTCATTTCCTCTCGGATCAAGAGATCTTGTTGAAATGGAACGCGGCACTGGCCGCCGACAGCCACAACTCGGCAGGAACCGCCTTACCCCACCTTCCCCATTCGTCGACATAAGTCCTTACTGTGTAAGGACTGGTACCTGAATTTTTCCACTACATTGGGCCTCGCGATTAATTTTTCGGGTTGGTCGGGTTTTGGATTTTCATCCGAGTCGGAAGGCGGAGCTGCAAATGGTCCAGGAGAATTTGTTGGTGTTCTGTGGGTTTTGAAACACAGCGGGTGCGAATCTCCCGGCCGTC
>JAFEBR010001150.1 GCA_018242565.1 Planctomycetota bacterium
GAGCAACAGACAACGAAGAACAAGAGGAAAAGAAGACTGGGGGGGAGAGGGGGGGGGGGGGGGGGGGGGGTGGTTCGGGTGGGGGGGGGGGGGGGGGGGGGGGGGGGGGGGGGGGGGCGACGCGCCCAGAGAATGGTCGTCGGAACGGGAGAACCGCAAATCTTCATTGAGTTCGGCGAACTCCACGAGGTCAATGTTGCGAACCGTCAACTCATCAAATCGCATGAGATGCAGGAGGCAGCGCGTTTGAATGGTGTTGTTCCCAAATCGGGCGTTTGAGGCAATTTCGCCGACTTGCACACAAGTGCAATCGTTGACGTGAAGAACTCGATCTTCCGGGGAGAGCGAGTTGCTGGAATCTCCGATCGGAATGTTCGCGGCGAAAAACGGCCTGGTCGTCGCCTCCTGGCGACTGCTGAACGCATACTCGACCGGACGTTTGGGCCGGTTTGAGCCCTTGACTGAGGAGATTTCGACAATCGTCTTAAAACCGATGGCCAACTCGTGTGGCACAAATGTGAATGTGGAAAATGGGAGGATCGACTCTATTTTCGTCAGCCGAACAATGAGAGTACGAATCAACTGCCGAACTCGAATCAGACAATTCAACAGCCGTGTTGGGTTAAGCGAGCGAATTGTTTCCCATTCGAGAGATTCGTGTGAATGCGAGAGTATTGAAATCGGGAAATCGACTGTTTCGGCTTGTCTGTTCCGCGCCCCATGGATAACGTGTTTGCGTGGAGAGCGAGTCGTTGAATCCTGGTTCTGTCTGGTTTTGCCAGACAGAAATCGTGTTGTCATGGTATTCCGACTCAGTGGAATTCGAGACGCCCGTCGCCGGCTGATTGCCGTCGCGATCGTGTGCGCATTGCTCCTGGGCAACTTGCCCATGACCGTCTCGGTCCGTCCCGTTAAAGATCTGTCGAAGCCATTTCCCTGCCAGCATCGTGTCTGTGGTTGCATGTCCGCTGCGGACTGTGCCAAATCGTGCTGCTGTTTTCCGAAGGCCGAGGCAGTAACGCGTCAGGACGCGAAAACCTCGAAAAAAGCCGGAACTGCTGCGGTTCCAGGCCCCACAGAAACGAAGCCGATCGCAGTGTGCTGCGCGCGGCAGTCGTCATGTTGCTCGAAAACACAAAACGTCGCAAAGTCGGAATCGACGAAAACAGATGCCGCGTCGGGAAAGACTCGGGCTTCTGACCAAAACTCGGGGCGTCTTCAAATTCAAATCACCGAACACGTCCGTCGCTGCCGGGGGTTGACGGCGTTAGGTGCGATTCTGATAGAAGTTGCTCCCCCCGCGCCCAACGCGTCGTATCGTCCGGAATGGCAAATCGTCTGGCACAGGCCGGTTTACATCGCCAGGTTTCCGCAATGCGACTTGTCTCCCCCCATACCGCCTCCAAGAGTCGCCGGCCAGGTCTGACTCATTCTTAACGCGCGCATTCGAATAGCGCGCCCGGTCGTGTCGCGGGTGTCGTCAAGGAGAGTTTTGATCTTCCCTGCGCGGCCCATGTGTCGCGCGCTCCTGTTTTCTTCCACAGACTCGCTTTCCACAACAGCGTGGTCGTAGAAGGCATGAGCGCGCCACCTTGTGCCGCACCGACCCCTTGTGCTTGAGGTTACTCCTTGAGTCTGTCGCGGCACGCCCGTGGTGTACTTCCGAACGTGACCTACACGCGGAGGGCGGCAGACC
>JAFEBR010001151.1 GCA_018242565.1 Planctomycetota bacterium
ACGACTTTCAGGCGATCATTGGTTTCCCGTACTCGGCGGTCAATTATCGGGTACAGCGGGATATTCAACTGCAGTTTCTGTACATGTTTCTGACGACCGTTCATACACGTGTGGCCTATCAGCCCACGGACGACTGGCAGGTTTATCTGGGCTTTGACTGGATGAATGAAAACTACGCGCTCGCCAACCGGATCGACTCGGGAGAACGATTTTTCTATTACGAGAAGCGATTAATTTCCGGCTGGCAATGGTTCTTTTCCAAGCACGTCGCGGTCGAATTGTCGGGTGGCTATGCATTCAATCGCTATTTCGACACCAGCACTGGTTTCAATTTCAGCCTGACGTCGCCAACACACCTGGGCATCGGCAGCGGCCCGTTCGGTACGATTCAGATCGACTACCGGTTTTAAACGTGACGCGCTGCGTCCAGTTCGTGGTCGAATCGGTTGGCACTCCGATCTCAGCGCGAGCTCGGTAACACGCGGGGATTTCCGGCTACGCCACTTCCACGATCAACGGCAGGCTATGAATTGCGTTGCCGCCGGATTTCAGGAAGGGGCGGGGCATGGATTGTGCATGCCCCGCGGTGTCGATGGTCCAGCAGCGGAGGTCGTACTTGCCGGCGGGCGGCGGTCCCGGCAATCCGCCACGCCAGCGGCATCCGCACTTGCGAGTGATTCCCATCGGGCATCATCAGCCAGAAAGAATTGACAGAGGCCCGTTTCACACGAACGAGGACATCAAACTGGATCGAGCGGAATCGCGCGTTCTGTGCGACATCCCTAATAGTACACACCTTTGGCAACCCCCGGGACCGTTCACGCCACTTTAACGCGTCGAACTGATTCCCCGATACGATCGGGGTTCAGCATTCCGTCGGCAGACTGTCGTTGGGGGCCAAATCAGGGCCAGCGCGCATAGATGGGTAGAATACGCAGTCTAGCGCGAATGATTCCGAAATGATATATCTCGGTAATGGCAAATCCGCAGAGCCGCGTGTGACGGAACATCGCGTGGCGGATATGTCGCTCGCATATCGAGATCGGAAGCATGTCCGAAAAGCTGGTCAACATTGAGTCGATTGGTTCGTTCTTCGAATCCCTGTCGGATCCGCGACATCTG
>JAFEBR010001152.1 GCA_018242565.1 Planctomycetota bacterium
ATCCTTGATCTTTTCGAAAAACGATTTTTGATGCGGACTGACGTTCTTCTTTTCGAGCTCCGCCAGTTCGCGCAACAGTTCTTCCTGCCGGGGTGTCAGATTCCGCGGAACCTCCAGCATCAACTGCACCAGCAGGTCTCCCTTGCGACGATTCGGCGACTGGGGATCAGGCATCCCTTTACCGCGGAGACGAATCACATCGCCCGGCTGTGCCCCCGGGTCAATCGCTAATTCTTCGCGCCCGGCGAGCGTCGGAATCTCGAGCGTCGCGCCCAGCGCGGCTTGCGCGTAACTGATCGGCACGGCACAGACCAGATCCTGCTCGTGGCGTTTGAACAACGGATGTTCGGCCACCTGAATGTCGCAGAACAGGTCGCCCCGGGGGCCACCTTTGAGACCCGGGTCCCCTTCCCCACGCAGACACAACTGCATGCCATTGTCGACGCCGGCCGGCACTTTGACTTCCAGGCGAACCGGTTTCACCTCGCGGCCTGACCCCGAACACTGCGGACACTTTTCGCGAATGATTTCGCCTTCGCCTCGACAGGCCGGGCAGGTCGTCTGCACGCGGAAGAACCCCTGCGACTGCACGATCTGTCCGCGACCACTGCAGTACGGACACTTTTCCGGTTTCGAGCCAGGTTTGGCGCCGCTGCCGTCGCACTTGCCGCACAGTTCATTGCGGCGAACTTCAATCGTGCGGCCGCAACCAAACGCGGCTTCCTTAAGATCAATCTTAATCGTACAGCGGAGATTGTCGCCGCGCGCGGCGCGACGTCCGCCACGTCCCTGCTGGGCCCCGCCGAATAAGCCTTCGAAGATGCCGCCAAAGGCACTGAACACATCTTCGACGTCGTTGAAACCGGCCTGGCGACCACTGCGGCTGACCGCTTCGTGGCCGTAACGATCGTAGAGCTCTCGCTTTTCGGCGTCGCCTAAGACATCGAACGCCTCGGCGGCTTCTTTGAAGCGTTCGACCGCGGCCTCATCGCCGGGATTCCGGTCGGGATGATTCGCGGCGGCCGCCTTGCGATAGGCTTTCTTGATTTCCTCGGGACTTGCCGTCTTGCCCACGCCGAGGATTTCGTAATAGTCCCGTTTTGTGGCCATCGGACTCATATCGGATCAGCCGGCAAGCAATGAAGCCAGGAGCGGATCAAAAACTGGATGACTGAAAGACTAGAGTGTTTACCAAAACGGACCACCTTTGCGGGTGGCCCGTTTCGGCAAAACGATCTATAGAAAACCGTAACGTGAGCGCACGTTAGCGGACACTCCCCTCAACTTTGGGCTTGTTACCGCCGCCGACTTCGTCGGTGCGGGTCACGAGCACTTCGGTCGTCAGCATCAGCCCGGCGATCGACGCCGAGTTCTGCAACGCACTGCGAACCACCTTGGTCGGATCGATGATCCCTTCCTTGACGAGGTCGCAGTACTTGCCGGCACGCGCGTCGTAACCTTGCGTGGTCGGCTTCTGCTTGACTTCGTCGGCCACAACGGCGCCATCGAGACCGCTGTTTTCGGCGATCTGACGGATGGGGGCTTCCAGAGCACGAGCGACGATTTCGACGCCGATCTGCTCGTCACCCTTCAACTTCAGCGCCTGCACCGTGGGAATCGCCCGCAGGTACGCCACACCACCACCGGGAAGAATGCCTTCCTCGACGGCAGCACGGGTCGCATGCAGGGCGTCTTCCATACGCGCCTTGGTCTGCTTCATTTCCGCTTCGGTAGCAGCACCGACCGAGATGATCGCCACACCGCCGGTGATCTTGGCGAGACGTTCCTGGAACTTCTCGCGGTCGTATTCACTTTCGGTGTTTTCGATCTGGGTGCGGATCTGCTGCACGCGAGCCTTGATCTCGCTTTCCTTGCCGGCGCCTTCGATGATCGTCGTCGCGTCTTTCGTGACTTCGATCTTCTTGGCGCGGCCCAGGTGGCCGACTTCGACCGATTCGAGCTTAATGCCCAGGTCTTCCGACAACAGCGTGCCGGCGGTCAGCACGGCGATATCGCCGAGCATCGCCTTGCGGCGGTCACCAAACCCGGGGGCCTTGACGGCACAGACACGCAGCACGCCACGCAGCTTGTTGACGACCAGAGCCGTCAGAGCTTCGCCTTCGACGTCTTCGGCGATGATCAGCAGGGGCTTGCCCGACTGAGCGACCTTTTCGAGGACGGGGACGAGGTCCCGCAGGCTCGAAACCTTCTTTTCGTAGATCAGGATGTAGCAGTCTTCGAGCACGACCTTCATGTCCGACGGTTCGGTCACGAAGTAGGGGGAGACAAACCCCTTATCGAACTGCATCCCTTCGGCGAGCTTCAGGGTCGTCGTGGCGCCTTTGCCTTCTTCGACCGTGATCACGGCGTCGCGTCCGACTTTGTGCATGGCTTCCGCCAGCAGTTCGCCGATCGCCTTGTCGTTGTTCGCCGAGATGGCGCCGACCTGGGCGATTTCCGCGGGGCTCGAAACGGGCTTCGAGATCGACTTGAAGAACTCGATGGCCGCTTCGGCCGCTTTGTCGATGCCGCGGCGGACGATCGTCGGGTTGGCACCCAGCGAGATGCTGCGGAGACCTTCCGAGTAGA
>JAFEBR010001153.1 GCA_018242565.1 Planctomycetota bacterium
AGCGAGCCGCCCGGGTTTATCCCGGCGGTTTCCGCGTGGCTCCCCAACAGGGGATGAATCCGCTGGTTGACTCGGCCAGGAAGCCCCGAGCAGACGCCGTCCCTTTAGCGACAGCCGCACGCGAACACGGGGACACACATTCTTTTTGTGCCTTGCTTGCCAAACCGAACCGGTTTTGTTTAAACACCAGTAGTGCACAAAGTTCAGTGCCGGCCTGCCGGGGATTGGCAGGCCAGGTGTTCCGTGACGGCACCAGTAGGCGGAGGCAGTGATGGCTCGTTTGGCGCGTGCGGAAGTGTTTGACCCCAGTGAAATCGCGATCGTCCATGTGATGAATCGGGTCGTCCGGCGGTGCTTTTTGTTCGGGGACGACCGCTGCGGCGTAGCCGCAGAGAGCAGGAGAGCGTAGAGCAGTAGAAAGTGGAACAGCGGTGGCTGACCCTCTGCCCGTTTCGAAAAACGGCCGACGGCCAGGCCGCCGAGCCCACCTACGAGGAACTGAGCACGATTCGCCTCGATACCGCGCGGCTGAAAGAGATTCGCTCGCGCTTAAGCGATATCTCGGGGTGGATGCGAATCTTGTGTCAGCAGATTGCCCGGCGCGCCAACGAGGAAGATCAACAGATCGGCAAGTTCTTTCAGGCGCGCTTTAAAGCGGTTCGCCTGCTCGACGAACAAGCCCTGCTGGCCTGCGCTTGGTCCCGGCGCGCCGGGATCGACCTGAATCCGATTCGAGCCGCGCTGGCGGAAACGCTCGAGTCGAGCGGGTGTACGTCGGTGCAACGCCGGATTCAGGCAGTGCAACAGGCGCCAGCCTCCACGCCGGCCGGCTCTCCAGCGGCACAGATTACCGAGGAACAATCAATCGTGCCTGCGGGCTGCCTGATCTCGGCGCCGTCGGCGGGAGTGCGGGCGACTGCCGATCAGTTTCTGGCCCCCGTGTCGTTAGAGCAGCAGACAGGGGCCGCTCTGGGGCCCGTGCTCAGCAAGACCGGCACCCGGTGCAGCGACAAGGGTTTTCTGCCGATGTCACTGGGGGATTATTTGCAGTTGCTGGATTGGACGGGCCGGCAACTGGCGCAGGGGAAGAAAGGCCGGATTCCAGACAATGTCGGGCCGATTCTCGAACGGTTGCAACTCGATCAAGAATCCTGGTGTGATCTGGTGGCCCACTTTGGCCGACGTTTTTTCGTCGTCGCCGGCGCCCCGAAAACGATCGACGGCACCACCAGCCGGATCCATCAGCACCGCTACCACGTCC
>JAFEBR010001154.1 GCA_018242565.1 Planctomycetota bacterium
GGAATTCGTCGCGGGGGGCATGGCGTAGTGTCCATTCCCAAAAAGTTTTGAGCAGGGGGAATTGACGCCAGTCGACTTGCGATCCGTTCGCGGGCGGCTGGCAATTTGCCGATGGGACAGTTTTTCTGTCGGAAGTTACCAGCCCCTATCTTACGAAGTCGGAGCACGAGAACCAGCCGAAAACCGATTCCCACGAAATTGTCAGGAGAGCCCGTGCCCCGACTGCGGTGGAACACACGGCGGCAGACTTCACGTTACAACCGGCAGCCCTTAACATCTGAACTGCGTTCAATCTGCCCGCGGTGTGTGGGCGGTTTCGCTTTTCTGGCATGATTTGATAACGGAATTCCTACTTTGCCCCAGCGCATTTTGAGTATTTCTGGCTTACGCGGTGTCATTGGTGACGGACTCGACCCCGCTTATCTGACAGAATTCAGTTGTGCGCTGGGTACCATGTTCGCCGGCGGGACCGTCGTGCTGGCACGCGACGGGCGAGCCACAGGCCCGATGGTGAAACACGCCGTCATCAGTGGTCTCCTGGCAACGGGTTGTCGCATTCTGGATGCCGACATTACTGCGACGCCGTCCTGTGGGGTGTTGGTGCAGGAGCTGCACGCTGCCGGGGGCCTCATGATCACCGCCAGCCATAACCCGGTGGAGTGGAACGGGCTGAAACCATTCAGTGCCGCCGGGTCGGTGTTTGATCAGGGACTGGGCGAGCGGTTGCTCGGCATTCTTTCGAACAAATCCTATGCGCTGGTTCCCTGGCAGAAGCTCGGGACTTGCGAAGTGATTGCTGACCCGGGTTTGCCCCACTTGCAGAGAGTGCTGGGCGTCGTCGATGTCGAGCAGATTCGCCGTCGAAAATTCAAAGTCGTGCTGGACTGCAATCATGGCTCGGGCGGGGTGCTGGGGCCGCGACTGCTTCAGGAATTGGGATGCGACGTCGAGGTGCTGGGGCCGAATCCCGACGGGTGTTTTGAGCACCCGCCTGAGCCGCTCGAGCAGAATTTGCGCGGCCTGGCGGCTGAAGTGCAGCGCCGTGGTGCCGACGTGGGATTCGCCCAGGACCCGGATGCCGACCGACTGGCCATTGTCGATGAAACGGGCCGCTACATCGGTGAAGAGCTGACCTTGGCGCTGTGTGCCGATTTTGTGCTGGCGCGGACTCCGGGGCCCGTGGTGGTGAATGGCTCCACCAGCCGGACCACCGCCGATATCGCGGCCCGATATGGTTGTGAATTTCATCGTTCGTATGTGGGTGAAGCCCACGTCTCGGCCAAAATGAAAGCGGTCGGGGCCATCATTGGGGGTGAAGGAAATGGCGGTTTGATTGAGCCGCGAATCGGGTACGTGCGCGACAGTTTTGCATCCATGGCTTACGTGCTGGCCGGACTGGCGGCGTCCGGGCGAAAGTTGTCCGGCTGGGTTGACTCACTCCCCCGCTATGCCATTGTCAAAGACAAGATTCAGTGTTCCCGCGAGGAAGTGGGGCCGGCCTGCGCGGCATTGCAGACGCATTTCGCTGACGCGACTGCGACGGCTGGCGACGGTCTGCGACTCGACTGGCGTGATCGCTGGGTTCAATTGCGGGCAAGCAATACCGAGCCCATTGCTCGCGTGATTGCCGAAGCCCCCGATTTCGCGACCGCCCGGGCGCTGTGCAGCGAAGCCATGGACGTGATCGCAAAAGCCCAGTCGTGATCACCCGCGGGCTATGGTGGTTGTGTTGCTGGTCAGTCGGTGCGCACGGCGACGAGTCGCAAGCGACGATAGTCGGCAAACCACACGCCGTCTCGGTAGAGCGTGGGGCGTAACTCCGTTTCGAGTGCGGTAAGACATTGTTGCCTCTGGCTGGAAGTCAGCCGGTCGAGCAGGCTGCCACAGAACA
>JAFEBR010001155.1 GCA_018242565.1 Planctomycetota bacterium
CGGTCCAAACTGGAACGCCCCAGTCGCCCCCACCGTAGAGACCCAGAACCGGGGCGTTGAGCGACTTTGCGACATCGAAGGGGTGTTTGGGATGCAGGTCATCCTTGTCGCCGACCAGTCGGCCGTACCAGGCGACACCGCACTTCAGATCTTTGTTGTGAGACGAATACAGCCAGACGATGCGGCCGCCCCAGCAGAACCCGGTGACCGCGAGCTTGGCGGTGTTCCCTTTGCCCGACTTCTTGGCGTATTCGACGGTGGCGTCGAGATCACTCATGACCTGGGCATCGGGTACGGTCCGGACGATCTTGAAGATTTCCTGGAAGTCGCTGAGTTTCGAGACGTCTCCCTGGCGCGCGTACAATTCGGGAGCGACGGCGAAGTAGCCCAGCTTGGCCAGTCGTCGGCAAATGTCCTTGATGTGCTCGTGGACGCCGAAGATTTCCTGCACGACCAGCACCACGGGAAACGGACCGCCTGTGGCGGGCATGGCGCGATACGCCGGCATTTCGCCATCTTTCACGGGGATCTTGATTTCACCCGCTTCGAGGCCCTGGGTGTCGGTGGTGATGGTCTCGGCGGAGACGGGTTGGACGGCCAGCGCGAAACCGGCGGCGAGAGTGGTGACGACGAAATCACGGCGGGTGAATTCGATCTTGGGCATCAGGCTCAGCAGTTCGGATTCCATGAAGCAGGTTCCTTGAGAGAAGGTGACTCGGGATGCGAATCTCGGTGCAATACGGCCGACGGTCAGCATACGCAGGCATTTCGCACCCCGTCAACTGGTTTCAGCGTGAGTCGTGAAAGGCCCTAATTCGATGCCCACCTCCGGTTTAGGTGAGTTCGTGCAGGAGGCGGTTCGGGATAATCGACGGGGACTGCTGACGGTGCTACAGTCAAAGGCTCACACCACGAACTGCCCACACAGAACTCGAAACGAAATTGAATCATGCCGAAATTGACCGTTGAAGGTGTTGGAACTTTTGAAGTGCCGCCAGGCAAGCGCCTGGTTTTGGCGCTGACGCAAGACGCGGGGATTGACCAGTTGCATGCCTGCGGCGGGAATGCGCGGTGCACGACCTGCCGGGTGGAATTTCTGGAGGGGGCACCGGAGCGCATGACGGTCGCCGAACGTGATGTTCTGGCGGCGCGCGGTTTGACCGGGGTACGGCTGAGTTGTCAGATCACCTGTGATCACGACATGTCAGTGCGCGCTGCGAGTCGACTGGCGGGGAGTGGCCGGGTCGATGCCGGTCGAGAACCGACCGCCGATTTGGCGCCGCCTCCGGTCTGGGTCTGATTCCGAGAGGTGCGTGTCTGGTCCCAGAGTGGCGGAGACCGCGAGAGTTTGCCGGCTGTGCCGGTTGAGACGGCGATCTAAGCCGTCTTGCCGAGCCATTTTATCCGGGGCTCTGAGAATCTTACGGATTCGTGAGATTTCGAGGGGATTTCCCGGCGGTGTTTCTGCGGTGTGGCGACTGTCTAGAATACTGGTGGCGGGGTGCCCAATCAGCATGGAGTTCGACTTGCTGGTTCACTGGTGAATTCCTGCCGGCCCGCGTGCTTTCTCTGGGTTCCCTTGAAGTTCATCGACAACGAATTCCAGACGCCCAACTGAAGAAGCTTGCCGTGTCTCAGACACCCTTGGCGCCAGCCCCCTCGCAGGCCTGCCGATCACAGACGTTGAGGTCGCAGGTTCTGCACCTGTTCGTGCTGAGCGGGTTTGCGATTGCCCAGCCGATTTACGATCGGCTGGGTGAGCGGTCGGCGTATCTCGTGGATCTGCAGGTCGAGGCGCAGACCATTGTCTGGTTGGCCGTGTTGTTTTCGCTGGTGATTCCGGGTGTACTGGCGCTGATTCTGGCGGCGACCTCGCGGGTTGCGCCGCGGGCCCGCGATTCGGTCATGGCGGTGATGTGCCTGGTGTTGCTGACGCTGGGGGCGGCGCCATTGGTGAAACGGGTGACTCCGTTTCTGCCGGCCTTATTTCAGTTGGCCGTGATCATCGTGGCGGGGGTCGCGGCGACCTGGGCCTATTTTCGTTTTGCTCGAGTGCGGATGGTGGTCTCGGTGGCCACGCCGGCGGTGCTGATCTTTCCGGCGCTGTTTCTGCTGACAACCCCCGTGGCGCGGCATTTCTTTTTTGGACATAGGGAAATGCACACGGCGCACTGGAATCCCGTGCCGGTCGTGTTCGTCGTGCTCGATGAATTCTGCAGCATGAGTGTGGTGAATGAACAGC
>JAFEBR010001156.1 GCA_018242565.1 Planctomycetota bacterium
AGACAGAGTGCGACCAGTACGTTGTTCGGCGGCAGTTGCTGCGTCCCCAGAGCCTGACGCAGCAGACTGGTGACGATAATGAACCGGATGAAGCAGGTGGTCATGATCAGAATCGAGGGCGCCAGACTGAGCACCGTCATCACCATCATGAGATTGACCGTTCCGCCGAGTCCCCCCGGTGCAATCAATTGCTCCGGCTGGAATCCCGCCGGGAGACCAGGCGTCTCGGTGGACCCCGGTGGCGAATCCGCCGAGGTCGATTCTGCACCGGAATGCAGGACCGGCGGATTCTTACGCTGACTGCGTGCGGCGCGAGTCTCGATGGTGTTCGCCGCCGCTGCATTCGTTGACACGCGACCGGAGACCCCGGCTTTTGACCGATCTTTCCCATCGGCCGCCAGGCCGCGGGCGCACAGCAGCAGGCTGACCAGTACGAGTCCCGCCCACATCAGGGGCGATAAGGCGCGCGATCGATTTGGGGACATCATATGGTTTCCAGTCATCCGGCCAGCTCCTCAAACCGCGGTGACCGTTCGTCATCCGGTCGCAGACCGCCGGCCTTGTGCAGGCGAGCCTGCAACCGCACGGCCGCCGGATCGATTGTCGCAGGCCGGTCGGAATCCCCCCCCGGCGCGACCGATTCCGCAGGCTTGCGTGACTGAAATTTCCGAAAGAGTTGCTGGAATGATTCTCCCACGGCAGGAGCATCTCCCGGCAGGCAAAGTCCCGACAGGTAGTCGATTTCGGCCGGATCTGAAATCTCGGCCAGAGTCGCTAAACCAGTCTGCGATGACCCAATGACCAGTAACCGGGCACCACAGCGAACCAGGTGGATTGAATTCTTATAGTCCAACGGTTTCCGCCCCAGCACCTGGACCGCTTCCGTCGGCAATGACCGTCGCGCGGCTGGCATCCCCATTTTGAGCACTTTCGCCGTCAGCACGACCAGCGCCAGAACAGCCGTCAGACTGCCGAGAGTCGTCCACCAGGATCCGGTGGTCCGTCTCTCTTTGGCCTTCGAACCGGCTGACGATTTCTCGGTCCCGCGAGTGGCTTTGTCCGCGTGGCCAGAGCCCATCAGCCGGGATTCGTCGAACGTCGTATCGCCGGCGCGCGCGAGTCCCCCGCAGATCAGGCAGAACGCAAGAGCGATGGCGAATGAACGCATGACGGCAGGCTTTCTCTAATTCCGTCCGGGTGTGAACAGTTCCGCAATCCTGACGCAGAATTTGTCGTTTAAGACCAAAACCTCGCCCCGCGCCACCAGGCGGCCATTGACGACAATGTCGACCGGATCGGCCGCCAGTTTATTCAGTGGTAAAACGGCCCCCTCACGCAACTCGCTTCGCTCG
>JAFEBR010001157.1 GCA_018242565.1 Planctomycetota bacterium
TCGACCACCACAACGATCACCGTAAACCGTTCATCTGGACGGCTACCGCCGAGGACATCCTCGCGAAAGTCCGACGCGCTCGGCAAGTTCTCGATAATGTGCAATCTGAGTAGGACACTACACTAAGTTATGCATGTCCAGTTTTTCGCATGGTCAGTGCTTGCGTTAGCAATTGGCGCAAATGGATCCGAACCTGAACCCGATCTGCGCTGTGGCAGTTATAGCCTTTATATTGCGCTGAGTGGCATGGATTTGATTCACGAGTCGTTTGAGGCGTTCGAGGATCGGATTGGTCCTCCGTCGGCGAAGGGCTACTCGTTTGGCCAGCTTGATGCCGTCGCGAAATCAGTATCTGCGCATTCACTTGGAGTCAGCACTAATCTTGACAATTTGAGGGCGCGCACGGGTCAATTTGCGTGCTTGGCTTTGATTAACGACATACATATTGTAAACGTCATCTTTGTGACGGAGAGTGAAGTAACAATCATTGATGCGCCAAGGTCGTATCGGATACCAAATGACACGTTTTTGTCGCAGTGGGATGGGACAGCTTTACTCGTGTCCACATCGCAGCTCATCCCCGAGGAAGATTTAGGGAAAGGCCGATCGAGTTGGGCGTATGTCGCCTGTGGGGGCGGGGTGGTGATCGCCGCACTATTTTTGTTAGCAAGACGTCAGTCGCGAGTGAAGAAAATGCGTAATGTTCTCGCAGCGACGGTGCTAGTGCTTTTGGGTTGCGGCAGCAATGATGCGTCGACGACAATTCCAGTCGAGAATGTCGGACCACCTCGGATCTTTTTTGAGGAGACAGAAAAAAATTGCGGAGAAGTGCCCGCCGAAAATAAGTCGTTCGTCGTTTCGTTTGCATTTCAAAATAAAGGGTATACGGATCTGAAAATCAATCGAATTGAGAAATCGTGCACATGCACGACGGTGTCTACAAATGGTGAAAGGTTTCCGCCCGGCACAAGTGGTCGGGTAAATGCCACTGTCGAGACAGGAGTTCCTGGCTCTCGATCTATAGCACTCTTCATTCACACAAATGATCCGCTGCAGCCGATAATTCGCCTTGAGGCAAAATATTCTGCAATCACTGTGTTGAGGTTCGAACCTGACACCTTGGATTTTGGCGTGCTACGACCGAATTCTGAGGCAGAACGTAGGGTTCGATTGTTGCGTAAATCGACTGGCGACGACGGTGATTGTAAAATCGAGGACATTGCGGGTGATATTTCACAGCGGATCAAAGTCGCAATTGAAGGAGCGACTAAA
>JAFEBR010001158.1 GCA_018242565.1 Planctomycetota bacterium
GAAACTCCGCCGGCACCGGGCAAAGTCGTGTTGATCACCCTGCAGGATTATTGCACGGGGCTCGCCAAACGGCTGCAGGTGCTGGGGGCCGATCTCGAGAATCTGCATCTGGAAGGGTTTGTCGCCCGCCAGCGGGCTGACAAGACTCGGATGCCGTCTCGGTCGTTTGATTTCAGCCTCGATCTGCAGAAGTTGCAGCAGGAATTGGACGATTTCCCCTCGATTCGGCTGTTGGTTGTCGATCCCCTGTGCGACTTCTGCCAGGGGCCGGCTCACGTCGCCCAGATGCTGACCGAGTTACGGAACATGGCTCAGATCCTCGACATCCCGGTTGTGGTGACGTTACCGGCCCAGACCCGATTCGATGCGGCGGGCACGTTACGGGTCACCTCCAAGTACCGCAACGATGCCGCCCGGGCCGTGTGGTGCCTGGCTACGGACCCGAAACAAGGAAACCGCCGATTCTTCATCCCCCGGCGGACGAACCACTTCGCACTCCCTCGCGGAGTCGAGTTTCAGATCGACAACCAGGGGGTCAAGTGGCACCCCGAAAAGCCGGTCGACCCGGCGGATCCGCTGGGGTGGGAGACCAGGCTGCAGGGGTGTCTGAACCAGTTGCTGCGGAACGGCCCGCAACCCTCGGCGGATGTGATGTATGAGGGACAGTACCGAGGGTTCAGCCCGAAGCAGATCCGGGCCACGGCGTTTCGGATGGGAGTGGAGATCCGCAAACGCCCCGGCTTCGGCAAGGACGGAGGCTGGGAATGGTCATTTCCCGGCATTGAGACGGACGCGCAAAACGCGGAATCTTTGGAGAATGCCGCGGGAAATGTAAAAAACGCCGTGTGGGCGTTAGATGCCACGGGTGGCGCGGATGAAACGACACCCGCCACGTCACACAGCGGTCGCGACTCCAGGGTGGATTGGGATTCGCCGGCGCCCGTCGAATCGGTGTCAAATCAGACTTCGGCTAAAGCCAAAACTACGGACACGCAAGTATGCATCGACGCGACCAGTCCGCAAAACGTGGAATCTTTGGAAAATGCCGCGGGAAATGCGAAATCCGTCGTGGTGGCTTCAGCCGCCACGGGTGGTGCGGATCAACTCGCATCCGCGGCGCCACCCAGCGGTATCGACTCCATCGTAGATTTTGAGTCGCCCTCACCAGTTCAATCGGCGTCACATCAGGCTTCGGCTGAAGCCAAAGCGGCGGACGGGCAAGAACGCATCGACGCGACCAGTTCGCAAAACGTGGAATCTTTGGAGAACGCCGCAGGAAATGGGGTCACGTCCCATGCCCAGCCGCTCACAAAACGTGAACGGCGGAAGCAGGCCCGGCGGGCGCGGAAGCTTGTTCGCAAAGCCCGCGAGCGTGGTGCAGTGGCAAGTCCCGCGGATGTTGATTCGTAACACCACGGTGCGGCGTGGTTGGCGTGCATGACGTGCGGTCGCGTGATCTTTGAAAATTCGCAACCGGTAGCAGGAAATGACACCCACCGGTCGGAGTCCGTCCGATGGGTATCACGGCGAGCGAGGCCGTCTGGGTGGCAGAGCGCCGGCGACATCGGGGGCGCGTCCCGCCAGAAGCAGTTGATGTGTGCTGTGACTCGCCAGGGAGACGTGACCTTAGCGAGCTGCCGGGTTTATCCCGGCAGTATCAGCGCGGAGTGGTGCATCGGTTCGAACGGACAAATTCCTCGTCGGGCGGTGAACCGGTCAAATGTGCCTGTC
>JAFEBR010000115.1 GCA_018242565.1 Planctomycetota bacterium
ACCACACCAATCCGTCTCAAAAGGCGGCCAAAGCCCGCGCGCTGCTGTTGGCCGAGCGATTGGTTGCTCAGCACGAAAAAACTCCGGACGCCTATCAGGTGCGTGCCTATGTGCGCGCGATCGTGGGCCGGCATGCATCAGCCCTGGCCGACATCGATCGTGCCCGGGCGCTGGCAGGTTCGCAGAACCCGTCTGGGGCCCAGACCAGCGAGCCCGCCTGGCTCCCCGTGATCGAAGCGTTTTGTCGATTCGATCGCCGGCGGCAAGAACAGTTAGCGGCCAATCCAGACGTGTTGCCGCTGTTGCGTTACACGCAATTTCTGATGAACGCCTTTACATCCAGTGAAAATCGCCGAAACCACGCGGCGGAAGCCCTCGTGGAACTGCGGCCCACCTGTTGGCCGGCACTGCACTTGCTGTCCACGTGCGATACTTTGGGAATTCGGCGGGAGGCGACCGCTCAAGCGCTGACTCGGTTTCCGCAAGTGCTGTATCGTCAGGTTGCCAAATTCCCCGGTCTACCGGAAGAGGCCGCGAAAATCTGTGCGAAACAATCCGCGTCGGGCGCAGGGGGGGCTGAGAATCCCGTCGATTTCGTCGCCGAAATGGGGCAGCGCGCCCAACTGATCCAGGCATTGAACAGGGCTGCCGATTCGGCAGAGCCCTCGCTCGGATACCTGGCCGCGTTGATTACGGATACGGGGTTTCAGCAAGCCAAGACGGTGCTGCAGTTGGAAGGGATGCTGGGTGTGTCCCGCCGAGAATCCCTGGCGGCCCTGTTGCCACTCTATCAGGATCACCGGTTTGTCAGCTATTTGAAGTATCTCGGGGCTGCCAATCGTCAGGATCCGAACGTCAAGGAGAGTCTGCTGAGCAGCCTCGAAGCGCAAGCCATCGATCTGGATCCGACGGCGGTGATGATGGTCGTCCCCACCCAGTCGCACGCCCGCGGCCGCGCATTTCAATTGCAGTTGAGATGCCTTTCACGAACGGACCCGCTCTACACCGATTTGGCCGGGGCACGTCGCGGCGCGCAACGCTCCGGGACAGAGATTCCGAATAAGAATCAGTTCGATCTGTCCAAAGTCTCGCCAAATTGTCCACAAGCCGTGGCGTTTATGGTCTTTTCGGGGGGGGCCAGCAGCATCCAGCAGACGGATGCCGAAATCGAGGCTAAATACGGGGACGAACCCGAAGTGCTGACGGCCATGGCGAATCGATACCAGAATCAGAAAGGCAACTCGGCCGATGCCATCCATTGGCTGAAGCTGGCCGCAAAAGCCAGTGGCGATCACCGCGCTTATTCCCAACTGGCGACTTACTATCATCGTCAGGGACAGTTCGCGGAATGGCGTGCGGCCCTGGACGACTATTTGGCTCTGGAGCCCGAGCCCGGATTGCAGAGGCCCAAAACCCAAGTTGAAATCGCTGACTACCTGATGCGGCTTGGCGAATACAAGGCGGCCTTGCCCTACGCCACCGAGGCTGCCGAGTGCTACGCCGCTTGGGCGCTCCAATGTGCCCACCGCTGTTACGATTATCTCGGGGATTGGGCGCGGGCCGAGGCGTATGTCCGGGCTCAGGTCGAGCGCTACGACGAGGCGTTCCCCGACTGGCTGGAATGGTGCTTATGGCGGGGACGCGGGAACGTCGAGGCGGCACGTAAGTTTGCCGCCGCCAGCGCGGCTGCCGTGGGTGATAACGTACCGGATCACATCGTGGTCGATCTTGCCAGATATTATCTGTTGATCGGCGATGCCAAACAGGCCCTGCCGGTCGTCGAAAAGGTCTTTGCCACGCGCCGACGGCACGACTGGGAGTGGGGGTTGCGTGCCGCGATCATCAGCGACACATTGGAAGACATCGCGGCACGTGACAAGTATCTCAGCGAAGTGGCCTATCCCCCGGATCTGCGAACCGTCGCCAACCCGAGCCATACGCAGTTGCTGGCACAAGTGCTCAGCGACGGGTTCCGGGCAACGGACGGCCCGCAGTTTGATCTCAAAAAGATCGACAAAATCCTCAGCGAGATCCCCGATAATCCCTATGCCTATAAAACCGATTGCCAATACTTTGGCGGCTGGTTTCTGTTGAAGTATGGCCCGCGGGATAAGGCACTGGAATACCTGCAGCAGGTGGCCTCGTCCCCCGCGGCGACGTCCAACCGCGCCTTGGCGGCGATTCGGTTGCGCCAAGAAGGCCTCGAGGTGCCGCCGACTCGCGTGAAGGAGTAGCGGAACCAACAACAGAGAAAGGCTGAACGATGGCTGACGAATTCACACGACAGGCTCAGTCATTTTCGGCCAAGTCCTCGACGTCAAGCGCTCAGGCTCTGAAAATCGATCGCCTTCCAGTTGCCCTTCGGACAGTCCGAACACGATCGCCTCGCCGTTTTGGAAATCGGTTCCGGTAGTTGCGTTGCTTGTGCTACGTCGCGATTCCTGAGTGGATCGCTTCCAAGGGCCGGTCGGGCGATGGACCGGGCGATCGATAATTTCGGCAGCCGATGTATTCGCTTTTGCGGGCTAATTCGTCGGCATTTCCTGTAGCAACCGAATCGCCGTTGCCAGGTTTTCCTTAGCGGACTCGACTGCGGACCGCGACCCTTCTTGCAACTCGTCGAGTCGCTTCTTTATCTTTGCTTCGGAGCTGGGATCAAGCCTTCCTGTCGCAAGCAATTTGCGAAGATCTTCAGTCGATTCGGCCACGTTTCGACTGAACTCTGGCCTGGAAAGAATCGTCAGACGCTCTTGCGCAATCTGAAGCGCATTGGCACCCGCATGGTCTTGGAGTCCCACGTCCGCACCATGCTTCAGCAGCAACCGAATGCGCTCCGGCAAGTGGCGTGCTCCGTTGGGCGCCGCCACAGCATGCATTAAAGGGGTTCGCCCTGTGGAATCTGTGACATTCGGCTGAGCCCCGGCCGCAAGCAGCGTCCCCAAGCGCGCGGGGCCATCAATGCCAGCCGCTCGGTGCAATGGCGTCTCCCCTGCGTGATCGGCAGCGTCAACACTTGCCGCAGCAGCCAGAAGTAATTCAGTGACTCGCAACATGTCTTCTTCACTCCTGTGCTGCGGCATTTCGACTATCCCAAGCATCGGCGGTGACTCAAACATGGCGGAGTGCAATGGGGTTTCCCCCCGTTGGTCGCGGGCCTGCACATCGGCCCCCTTTGAGAGCAAAAGTTCAACGATCTTGACATGCCCCAACTGCGCCGCGTTCATGATTGGCGTCCTGAGGTCATCATAGGTTGCGTTGACGTCGGCGCCGCGTCGAAGAGCGCTAGCAACGGAGTCAATTTTGTCATGAATCACACCGTCGAAAAGTTCATCGACCGGGTTGGCAAAGACAATTTCGGCCGCGTCTGTCTCCCTTAGCGGTGGTGTGGCCGATGGACCATTACGCATTCCGTCAATCGTAATGCCGATCGCGGCACAGATAGCGACAAACAAGATTG
>JAFEBR010001159.1 GCA_018242565.1 Planctomycetota bacterium
GACGGACTTCTCGTTTGAAGCCGTACTGGGGAAAACCCGCCGTACGGAATTTCAGAGAGGGTTGTGGAAACACGAGGATGTCTTTCCTGACATCCTGTCGTGCGCCTCTTCTCTACTCGACGGTTTTCTTTCGACCGCAGAACGTGTGACGCGGATCCGAAGTTCGCCTTCAGTGGCGAGTCGTAGAACCACTGCTCGGTTCAATCTGCGGGCTGATGACCTGGCCATTCACGTGGATCGCGGTGCGCTGACAAGTTGGAAACTTGTCCCACGGCGGGTCGTTGCAACGTCAAGTCCTGTTGTCAGTTCCGGCGATTCCATCGATTCGTGGTCCGCCGGCCTGTTTTTGACTTGCGACTGTATATATACAAACGTATACTTAAAGAAAAGGGGGCTATTCTCAACGCGGTATTTGCAGGAGCCAGACGCAGCATGACCACGACACCGTATCAATTGATGATCGACCGCACCGCCAGAAACGTCTGCGATGACCGAGGCGTTCCCCTGCCGGTGTTCCGGGCGACCCACGCAAACGAGTGTGTCCGGATCGAAACGATGTTCCGACAACGGCCCGGGCCGCGTCGGCCGACCCGCTGGCTCTGGGACGGCCGCATTCCACGCGGGCAGGTCACACTCATCGAAGGCGATCATGGCGTTGGCAAATCGGTCGTCGTCGCCGACTTCCTGGCCCGGGTGAGCCGTGATCTCAACTGGCCTCTCGCGGGCGACGAAGCGGTCGCATCCGTTTCCGAGTCATACGGCACCAGCGTGCTGCCTGGTACCCGACCGCCGGCTGAAGCGCACCAGCCTGCCGTCGGGTCGGGCGGGGCGCGGGCGCTGCTGGTGACCCGGCAGGATGATTCGGGGGTACTCGACGGTCGGCTGGAGGATCAGGGGGTTGATCTCACGCGGATCGTGCGGGTCGATCGGGTTGAGACGGAGGTTGAAGGAATGGGCGGGGACCTGGAACTGCGGCCTCTGCAGTTTCCGTTTGATCTCTCCATGTTGCAGCATGAACTGCGGGTCCAACCGGGAATCGAACTGCTCGTCATCGATCCCCTCTCCGATTTCTGTGAGACCCCCAAGCGGGTGGCACAAACATTACGGCAACTGAGCGATCTGGCCCGACAGACCGGAGTGGCGATCGTGGTGACGTTACCCGCCCAGTGTCGATTTAATGCCCAGGGTCGGTTGAAGGTCACGTCGCGTTACCGCACCGAAGACGCGCGGTACGTCTGGTGCGTGGCGATCGATCCCGAAGACCTCGAACGCCGGCTGTTTGTCTCCACGCGGATGAATTCCTGCCGGGCGCCCCAGGGTCTGGCCTTCTCATTAGCCGACGACCACCTCGAGTGGGATCTGCACAAGGGCGTGTCCGCGACCGATCCTCTGGCTCGTGAAAGCGAGATTCGCGAGTTCCTGGCGACGAATTTGACCGAAGAGGGAGTGTCGGCACAGGCTGTGTATCGTGTGGGTGGCGAGCAGGGATTTACGCCGGCGCAGTTGCGAGCCGTCGGGAAACGGATGGGGGTCAAAATTTGTAAAGCCCCCGGCTTTGGCAAGGACGGAAGCTGGCAGTGGAGCCTGGAACGCTCGTCGACGGTGCGCGTTCGAGATGAGATGTCTGGTGGCGCCCCTGAAACGTCGCCCACACGCGGTGAAAAAAATTCACAGAATCGAAAATCTTTGGAGAAACCCGCGGAAAGTGGTGTGGATTCCGTAGGGGTGGCTTTAGCCGCCATGTCCCCAAGCGGTGGGTTGGCCGGGGAATCGCTCGCGAAGGAATCTGTCGCTGAGTCGAGAGTTGTGGGTGACACGGCGGTTGCAGCCACGCGGCATCATGTCTCGGCTCAAGCCAAGACTACGGACGTCACGACCACATCGCCCACCGGTGAAAATTCACAAAATCGAAAATCTTTGGAGAAACCCGCGAAAAGTGGTGTGGATTCCGTAGTGGTGGCTTTAGCCGCCAC
>JAFEBR010001160.1 GCA_018242565.1 Planctomycetota bacterium
GACTGAGCTTGCGCCGGACGGGTCACCCCGTCGCGACGTCAGTTATAGCTACGCAGGAAACAGTCAACTCCTGCGACCGGACTTGCACCGGCTAGACAAACAGCCGTATGGGCTGCACGCGGATGGCGCGGATTTCACGGATATTTTATGGCCCCGTTTCTGCGGACAGGGCGACTGGAGTTTGCCGGGTGGGAATGGTGTCAGGTGACGTGATGGGCAGCGCGTGCTCCTGGATTACCGACGGATTTGGGACGCGGCAGTCGATCCCGTCGGTATCCCCCCTTTGTTTCCTTTAATCTGCGGGAATCTTGAAAATCTGTGGATCCCTCCTTACCCGTAAGCCGTTCGATGGGAACTGCAGTCGGCGGGATGGTGAGTCTCCGGAGCGACCGGGAGAAATCGGGAATCTCTGGGAAATCCCGACGTACAGACTGAAGCCGATCCGCAGTTCACGAGTCGCCAGGCAGGCACCGTCGGGTTGAGCTTTCGCGAATCGAGGGTGTCCTGCGCAGCGCACCTGGCAAATCAAGCGGCCTTGCGTTGACGTTTTGCGGAAGTTCGGCCGGTCTGCGGCAGTGACAGGATCTGCGGCGTGCTTCTGGTCTCCCGCATGCGGGCTGCCGCCACGGCATCGTAATTCACATCGTCAAGCATTGTCTCGCCAATCTGGCGACCCGTCACGAGCGATCGGACGACAGCCGAGATCCCCTGACACGCCATGGCGACCGTGCAAGCCCGCTCGCCGTTTTTCCAGAACTCGCTCCGGGCCGTCAGTTCCCAGTCCGGGTTCCGATACTCGGTCCAGCGTTTCTGAACCTGCTGCCACCAGTTACGCTGCGGAGCACACCCTTCCAGAAACCAGCCACAATCAGTCAGAAAACTCCGTGTGCGAACGCCCGGGCGGGCGGTCACTGGATCAGGCCGGCGACCGCGCACGAGGTCCAGCACGATGCCAGTCCAGTCGACCCCGGCCAGGAATCCGAGTTGCACTCCCGGATTGGCACGCGGATTGGCATCGATCAGGTAGGGCGTTTCATTGTGGTGGTCGACGAGAAAGTCCAGGCCTAGAAAACCACTCCATGAGGTGGCGCGTGCCAGACGCTCGGTCAACTCGGCGATGCGGGGATGGACAATCGACTCACGATGGGCCGAAGTGCCTCCCCGTTCTGGAAAGGTCCGCAACGGCCGGTAAATCACCTCGCCCAGTTTCTGCCCCTGGTGGCAGAACATCAGGGTGTAGACCGGTTCCCCTTCGATTTTCTGCTGCACGAAGGGTGGAGCACTGCCGCGGCGGGTTTCCTGCGCGTACACCTCGGCAAACCGGCCTGTCAATTCAGGCAGGTTATCGCAGAACTTTCGGCCGACGCAGTTATTCGCGGCCGGAAGTTTGAGCACGACCGGAAACTGCAGCGCCGAAACAGCGGCCTCAACCTGGTCCGGGTGACTGGGAACGATTGTGGGTGGCGCCGGAATCTGCAGGTCGAGGCACAGCCGATACAGGCTCGGTTTGTGATGCACCTGCCACATCCGCTGGAACGCCGGCAGGAACAGTTGGGCGTGCGGTTCGACTTCGTCGCGGTATTCCGACAGCAGTAAGGACTCTTCGAACGCCGGCAGCACGAAATCGTAGGGTGCCGATTTCAATTCCCGCACGACGGCCTCGAGATACTGCTCGGGCTGAACCGCCAGCCGCGGCAATCGCAATTGGCGGGCTGTATACCGCGACCATTTCCCCATGGAGATCCAGCGACTGTCGGCCGCCGTCACCTCCACCGCTTGCTGGCCCAGGCCGCGAATTAACAGGGGAGCAAAAAACGTCGATGATCCGGTGATGAGTGAGCGCATGTTTTTCATATCGGCGCAGGTGCCGAATGTGC
>JAFEBR010001161.1 GCA_018242565.1 Planctomycetota bacterium
CGCCCACGTCTCGCACGTACGGGCATTTTGGCGTTGGTGCGGGGATTGGGCGAAGATCCGAAATTGGACGCGACACGGGGCGACGTGGGCGGGAAAAACACCGCCGTAGACAAATGATTCCAGATCAACCGTCGCTGATCGTGACCCCATCTGTTACATTTTTCGATGTCGTTTGGGAGGGGAGCCGAAGTCTGGCGGATTGAAGTTTTCTCATTGTTTGCGGGAGCACGTCGTGCGAAAGTCGTCCTTGGAATCCCTGCGATTTGGGTTGGCTGTCGTCCTCGTCGTGATCGGCTGTTCCTCCAAGTCCGCACATGTCGAATCGCCGCCCGCAAATCGAGCCGATCGGACAACTAGCGCGGACACTGCAAAGCTGCCTGCCCCATCCGAAGAATTGGAGGTCGCGGTTCGCGAGCTGACGGTTGCCACCGATGCTCTCCGCCAACACGCCGCAATGCTGAATGAATTTACGCGCGAATTGGCAGTTGCGGGAACCGAATCCGATGGCGCTGTCGGCAGATATCCCGATGAGTCGCTTTCGCTCGACATCGAGAAGGATGGGAAGCTTGCCGGATGGACAGTCGCCGATTCCTCGGGCTATGTGAAGCGCGTCGGAGATAATGACAGCGAGGTGCAACTGACCAAACGGGATATTGCGGCCGTATTTACGAAGTTGCGCCATCTCGGAACGAATTTGGCGGCAGACTCTGACTCCGCAATGCCCATCGTGCGTGTACAGACCCGGCTTTTAGGAGATGAAACGCGATTGACCTATCGCAAGCGCGCCGGCAGAGAAAAGTTCACTATCCGCTGCTCGAACGACAAAAATGTCCCATTCTCCCAAGATTGCGAAGATGTCATTCGAACGTTGTGTGCTGGGAAAACCGAGGCCGCTGAGGGCCAAGCGGAGCCTGCCGTGCCGGCGGCGCAAGCGAGGCAGCCAATCAGCAGCGAGGCGGCGGCGATTTCGAATTCAGTGGGCTCGATCCGGGACGCGACATCTGCAATCCAGCGTTTGTTGCCGGCGATCGAGTTGTTCCAACGTAGCGGGGATCTTTCCGCCGAAGAGTCCGTATCATATGAATTTCAGCTTCCGCAGGTCACCGGTACGATCACGTTAGATTCCAACGGCTGGCTGACAATTCACGATGGCGTCGCCCCCGATGCCGTAATTATTCCATATTGCGAATCCAAAATACGGGAGGCCCTCGACAAAGCCCGTGAGATCGTCGAAAGAATTGCAGGCGCCGATCGTTCGTTGATTCCGGTGAAAGTCGTGCGAAATTTTTACAAACAGGGCCACAGCTTTATTACGTATCGGAATCGCCGTAGAAACCTGACCTATCGATTTGAATGCATGGTGGAGGGAGAAGCTGCGGCCAGTCCCGAATTTGATCGGATCATTTCGATTCTTTATTCGACGGCCGCCTGGTGAACGCACACGAGCACTTCGCTGTAACTCCAGATTACTATGCATCGCGGAGGCAGGCATCCGGCCGTCAGTTAGCATGGTCTTTTCGATTTCC
>JAFEBR010001162.1 GCA_018242565.1 Planctomycetota bacterium
ACCGAGCGGGATCTGCTGGGGTTGATTGTTCTGGAAATGGGAGTGAGTTCGCGATTGTGCGCCACCCTCACACCAGGGGAACCGGTCGTGGTCATGGGACCGACCGGGGCTCCCAGCAACACTCCGCCCGATGAAACCGTGCTGCTGGTCGGGGGCGGACTGGGCAATGCCGTGTTGTTTTCGATCGGCAAGGCACTGCGCGCCCGGGGATCGCGGGTGCTGTACTTCGCCGGGTATCGCCGCCGCGAGGATCTCTTTCTGCAGGACCTGATCGAACAGGCCACCGATCAGGTGATCTGGGCGGTCGATCAGGGGCCGCCGATCGTACCCCGCCGACCTCAGGATCTGAGTTATGTGGGCAACATGGTGCAGGCCCTCAAAGCCTATGCCACGGGCGAACTTCCCGGCCCACGGGAGCTTACCTTGTCTGAGGTCGACCAGATTCTTGTCATCGGCTCGGACCGCATGATGGCCGCGGTCACCGCTGCCCGACAGGGCATTCTGAAACCGTTCCTGAAGGCCGACCATGTCGCCGTGGCCTCCGTCAATTCCCCCATGCAGTGCATGATGAAAGAAGTCTGCGGCCAGTGCCTGCAACGGCACGTCGACCCGGCGACCGGCCAAGAAACAGGATTCGTCTTCACCTGCTTCAATCAGGACCAGCCTCTGGACTGTGTCGATTGGACCAATCTGCACGATCGCCTGCGGGCCAACAGCCTGGCTGAAAAACTGTCGAACCGGTTCCTGGACAGCCTGCTGAATGAGATGCACGTGCAGAGCCCCGTGCATTCCGGTTAAGTGCCGGGGCCTCTTCCGCGAGCGCCCGGCGAAAGGTCCGTTGTGAACAGGCCGTTCGTTCATGGCGGACGGACGGACCGAAGGACGGATGGAGTAGATATCGTCGGGAGCCGAAGTGCCAGGCGCTGGTGTTGGATCTCGGAGCGATCCACGACTTTCATGGAACAAGTTTGCAACCTGTCGGGTTATTGGCCTGCGGAATTGGCCAAGATCGGCAACCCGACTGCACGGGACTGCCGCGGACCTGCATCAGGATCCGACGGCAGCCCTGGGGAACCACATTACGAATTGTTAAAGAACCGTTTCGTCCGCCGGGCACGTGAAACCGACCCGGCATAGGGCCGACCCACGCGAGACTCAGCTTTCAGTGACAATTACCCGTTGTGTCGCTGAACCCGTCGTCCGGGTTGCAGCCGAGTCGTCACGGAGGTTGGACTCCACCGCCGCGGCACGTCGCAAATCGGACCCCGGCCGGGTTTCATGCGCGGGGGAAACCACGGCTGACTCGACGCCTAAGCACATGCCGGCTGTAACCACCAACACGAAATTTGCCTCACTTTCCGCGGGTTTCTCCAAAGAATTCCGTTTTTGCAAATTTTCGCCCGCGACGAATCTGTCCGAAGTCCTGGCTGCAGGCGAGATGTCACGGAGCGTGGATTCCACCGCCGCGGCACTTCGCAAATCGGCCCCCGGCCGGGTTTCATGTGCGGGGAACACTGAGGCTGACCTGACGTCTATGCACATGCCGGCTGAAGCCACCATCACGGGATTCGCCTCACTTTCCGCGGGTTTCTCCAAAGAATTCCGTTTTTGCAAATTTTCGCCCGCGACAAACCTGTCCGTCGTCCTGGCTGCAGGCGAGATGTCACGGAGCGTGGAATCCACCGTCGCGGCACTTCGCAGATCGGCCCCTGGTCGGGCTTCATGCACGGGGGACACTGTAGTTGACTCGACGCCTAAGCACATGCCGGCTGTAACCACCAACACGGGATCCGCCTCACTTTCCGCGGGTTTCTCCAAAGAATTCCGTTTTGCAAATTTTCATCGGCGACAAATCTGTCCGTCATCCGGGCTGCAGGCGAGGTGTCACGCAGCGTGGATTCCACCGCCGTGGCACTTCGCAAATCGGACCCCGGCCGGGTTTCATGCGTAGGGGACACCACGGCTGACTCGACGCCTAAGCACATGCCGGCTGAAGCCACCAACACGGGATCCGCCTCACTTTCCGCGGGTTTCTCCAAAGAATTCCAAATTTTTGAATTTTCTGGAGCACCATCTGGTGCGGTGTCCCCCTGCTGGGCTTCCAGACGATCGACCTGAGGCAGCAGAACAAATCGGTCGTCACAGACATTCACCGCAGTCTGCTCGCACCTCGATTCATACAGA
>JAFEBR010001163.1 GCA_018242565.1 Planctomycetota bacterium
GCGATCTTTCATCGTCCGCCCTTTCTGTTGCCCGACGAACATCACCTTGCGATCTTCGAGCTTGGCGAACCCGGTGAGAATGGCCGGGTCGTCGCCGAAGGCGCGGTCCCCATGCAGTTCGACGAATTCATCGAACGCCAGTTCGAGGTAGTCGCTGGAATGGGGGCGGTCAGGATGTCGCGCCACCTGGACCGTTTCCCAGGGTTCCAGTTTTTCAAAAATCTCGCGCTTCAGACGCGACAGCTCGACGCGGATCTTGCGAATGTTATCACGGACTTCGAAATCCGGTTCGGGAACCGCTTCCAGTTCGGACAACCTGGCTTCGAGTTCGTAGATCGGACGTTCAAACGGTAAACGATAGGCTGGAGGCATTCTGCTTTCAGTTAACAGGAGGAAGATCATCGAAACCGGCCAGGTCACCGATGTTGAACCCTTCACTCGGCTTGGGCGGAGTCTTGGGTTTGGGTGGCACAGGCTTCTTGGCGGCCGGTGGAACAGGTTGTGCCGGTGCCGGACGCGCCGGCGCCGCGGGCGCACCCGGGACGGCCGCCTGAGGCGGCACGGGCCGCGGGGCCACCGGCGCCGGGGGCAGGCCCCCCGGCATCGGCACCTGCGGCGGTGTCGGATAGCCCCCCGGTACCTGCGGCGGCATGGGATATCCACCAGCCTGCGGAGGCAACGGCGCCCCGGGTTGTCCCCAGGGGCCGGGAGGCATCATCGGGGGTTGTCCACCCGGCATCGCATTCGCCCACGGCCCCTGACCGGGCATCATGTAGGGAACCGGCGCACCCGCATACGGCTGCGGAATCTGCGGGGGCATCATTCCGGGCATCCCCATCGGAGGCTGCGGCATGCCCGCCACAGGCATCGGGGGTTGCGGCGCCGGCGGTCGGGCGGCCGGGGCGGGGCCCCCCTGCCCGGCTGCAGCCGGCTTGCCCCCCGACGTCGGCAATACCACCGGAGCTTTCTTTTTCTTGACCGGTGCGGCGATACCGAACTGGCTGCGCAAGTGGTCGGTTCGACTGTCGAGCCGTTCACCCAGCGAGGCCTGCAATTCCTGCTCGGCCTTTTCCTTGTCGGACATCTCCACCTTCTCGGTGACTTCTTCTTTAAACATCTGCACCTTGCGGAACTCCGCCAGGAATTCCGACATGCTCTGATGGCGCTGTTCGGGCTTCTTGGCCAGCATTCGCTGCACCACCATCGACATTTCGGGGGTCACGTTCGGGTTGAATTCAAACGCCGCCGGACATGGCTCACTCAAGTGCCGCAGCAGCAGATCTTTGGGTGTCGATCCTTTGTACGGAGCTTCGCCCGTCAGAATCTCGAAGATGGTCACGCCAAAACTGTAGGTGTCGGCCAGATGGGTCAGCGCCTTCCCCAGAATCTGCTCGGGGGCCATGTAAGTTCGGGTCCCCTGCACGATCGACTGCTTGCGATGAAACAGTTTGCCCAGCGCGCCCGCCGATTTGATCGACAACGAAAAATCGATGAGCCGGGTTTCTGCCGACCGGTTCATCAGGATATTTTCGGGCTTGATATCGCGATGCACCCAACCCTGCGCGTGCACGTATTCGAGTGCCATGGCCACATTTTCGATCAGGCGTTTGGCACGAATCTGCACCGAACGAATGTCGTTGTACAACTGGGCCTTCAGGTTGGGTGCCGGAAACAGGTCCATCACGAAATAGGCCTGCTGTTTCTTCACGAACAGTTCGTGATACTTGATAATATTCGGGTGGTCGAAATTGCAGGCTGCGTTGAATTCGTGCTTGAGCGACGAGATCGTCTCGGCGTCTTTCAGCTTTTCCGGCAACACCAGCTTCATCGCCATGCGGCGCGTGGTTTCCGAATCCACCACTTCCCAGACCTGGCAGGAATTTCCCGAAGCCAGGCAATTGACCAGTTGGTACTTGCCGATTGTGTTCGCATTTGGTTCGCCGCCGGTAGACATAGGCCGCCACTCTTTCTTGCCCCGTCGGGCTAAAACCCTTCCTGGGATTTCTGAGTACCGGTCGCTGCTTTGCCGGTATTCCCGCTAGTTTTCGCCGCCGACTTGTTCTTGCCCGTGGGCCCCGCACCACCTGCGAGGGCCCGCAGCGGCGTCCCATCGACAAGTTCCCGCGACGAGTACACGACGATCTCATCGCCA
>JAFEBR010001164.1 GCA_018242565.1 Planctomycetota bacterium
AATCGCACTTCGTCGATCTCACCATGAAAGCGCGCGGCCGGACCATTTCCGCCACCAATCCGCAGCGGTTCTTTGGTCGCAAATGTCTGGTTCAAAAAGTCGAGCAGCACGCGGGTTTTCTGCGGTTTCCCGTCGAGATACACCTGAACTCCCGCGGCCAGGCGCGAACCATCATAGGTCACAACCAGATGCTGCCAGGCCCCGGGGGTGAGTTGCGTTTCGGTTTCCAGCCGCAACGCATCGTCGAGCCAGCGTTTGACAAAATTGATCTGCAAGCGGCCCTGTTCAATGATCAGCGAATACCCATCGCCTCGTTCGCTGTCACTCATCTTCGAGAGGATCGTCCCAGCTTGTGGCGATTCGGGACGCACCCAGACCGAGATCGAGAACTTGTCGTTGTAGCCAAAGGCCGCGATGTCGCCGGCATTGATGAACTGCCGACCGTCGAACGCTGCCGCCTTGCCGAATTTGCCCGGAACATACCGCGATTCTCCCGGTTCCCACGCCAGGGCGGCGGCGTTCCCGGACGCACCAGCCGGCACTTCGTCCAGAGGCCAATACCCAACCTGCCGACGCGTCACCGTCCAATCCGCCGGTCGATCGCGATCGGCCGATTCTTCCCAGACGCGCTGGGCGGCTCGCAAAGCCGGCAGAGACTGGGCGAATGCCTGCTCCGCGGCCGCCAGATCGCGTTCCAGCACGGCTAACCGCGACTGTTGATCAGCCGTCGGGGTCTTGATCAACGGGGGAGAATTTCCAAACTTGATCGCCCGTCCGTATTCGGGAACGTTATTGAAATACGCAAATAGCTGGTAGAACTCTTTCTGCGAGAGGGTGTCGAACTTGTGGTCATGACAGCGGCCACATCCCATCGTCAGGCCCAGCCAGACCGTACACGTTGTTTCCACCCGATCAACGACATACTCCACGGCATACTCTTCGGGAATGATTCCCCCTTCGGCATTCCCCCGGTGATTGCGATTGAAACCGCTCGCAATCTTCTGATCGAGAGTCGCATGGGGGAGCATGTCGCCGGCCAGTTGTTCAATCGTAAACTGGTCGAAGGGCAGATTGCGGTTGTAGGCGTCAATCACCCAATCGCGCCAGCGCCACATGGACCTTTCGCCATCACTCTGATACCCGTTCGTGTCCGCATATCGGGCACCATCCAGCCAGCGGACAGCCATGCGCTCCCCGAATCGGGGTGACGCCAACAGGCGATCGACCGCCGTCTCATAGGCCTCGGGAGACGAGTCTGCCAAAAACGCCGCCACCTCTGCCGGTGTGGGAGGTAAACCCGTCAGGTCGAGAGACACCCGTCTCAGTAGAGTCGTGCGATCGGCCTCGGGAGACAACGACAACCCAATCTGCTCCAGCCGCGCCAAAACAAACTGATCGATCGGATTCCGTACGAG
>JAFEBR010001165.1 GCA_018242565.1 Planctomycetota bacterium
TGGCCGCGGGTGGGTGTGGGTGGGGGGGGCGGGCGAAGGGGGGGGGGGGGGGGGGGGGGGGGGGGGGGGGCCGTTCGGATTTGGTGGAACCTTGCTGTTGTTCCGGTGGTGCTGACAATTGGCACACCGGCGCCGAAACAGGGCCCGCCTGGCTCCTTTTTCACCCCGGGGCTCTGATGCGGATGACCGTCAGGTTCGCGCCGGGGTGCCGGACCGCCCCGTGGTGACGACGGAAAATCCCCGCTTTTTCGGACGGGGGCCCCGGGTCAGTTCTTCTTAAAGAGTTGCATGTAGGCGAACCAGCCGACGCCGGTGACCAGCAGCAGCACGCCGATGATCAGGCCCACTTCCATCATTTTCTGGCCGTTCGTCTTGATTGGGTTGCCCCACGCATCGACTTTGACCTCTTTGCGCTTGTACTCTTTCTCGGCGATAAACGTCACCAAGTCGAGCTGATTCTGGAAGTAGTACGCGATCAGGCCGATGACGCGGGCCAGGAACAGCATGACAAAGCTGTCGGCGACCAAATAGATCAGGGCCGTCGTTCCCAGGGCGGCGATCAGGATGACCAGTTCTGTTCCATTAATGGTCGGCTTCTGTTGGGCCTTCAGTGATTCCACGATCGCCAGCAGTCGCACCTGCAGCACCAATGCTGAGACAAACAGCGGGAGAAGAATCGGCACTTTGAGGCAGAACCAGATCAGCCAGTAATACAGGGTTGGCCCCAGGTTGCGGAAAAACGTGGGAGCCAGCAAGAAATTCACCCAACCGCGCATGGTCACCGGCATGGCCAGGTGAACCATGGCCAGCGGCATCATGACGAAGGCGATCGGCATCCACACCACAAAGGCCAGCAGCCACAGGAACCACTTAATCCCCAGGGCGATGTTGTTGAACACATCGAAGTGCAACCGGGTGATGTTGCTTTTCTTGGCACATGACACGCGGATGGTTTCGAGAATCACGCACAACTGCCAACCGGGCATGATCAGGTTGGTCAGCATCTGCAGGGCGATGAAGAAGATCTTGGGGGGCGGGTCTTGAATGGCGTTCGCGGCCATCGAGCAACCCACGCCGACCGCTCCCACCAGAATTGTGTAGAGGAGTGTGCGCAGGCCGACCGTGAAGTTCTCTTTCGTGAAAGCCCACGAATCGGTCCAGGCCGCACGCCAGAAGAACTTGGGGTCGGGCCCCTTCATGCCCCGCCGTTTTTTGGCACGGGCGCTGAGTTGTCCCGTGGTGGGATCGACACCGCATTTCGGGCATTCGTCGGCGTCTTCGGGAAGCGAGGCCCCGCATTTCGGACACATCGCATGGCTGCTGTCCACGGCGGCATCCAGGTCGAGTGCTGCCAGGAAGCCTTCGTCGTCGACGCCTTTCGTTTTACGGACCGGGCGCTTGGCCGTGGCTGGCTTTTTGGCCGAACTGCTGTCGCTGTCGGTGCCGTCTCCCGCAGGAACTTTGACCTTGGTCTCGCAGTCCGGGCATTTCACGGCTTTCCCGCGAGCCGCTTCGGGTGCGTTAAGGACCTTTTCGCACGTCGGACACTTGACTCTAACCGGCATGAAA
>JAFEBR010001166.1 GCA_018242565.1 Planctomycetota bacterium
GATTCTGGTGGACGGGAAATGCGCGCCACCGCTGGCCGTCTTTCAGAATGCCCAGGGAGAGAGCGAAGCCCTGGTGATCAGTCGCAACAGTCTGGGTAACGACGAATTGTATCATGTCGCTCGCGAACCCCTCAGCGATTCGGGCTGGAACATCTGCGGGCTGGGTGCCCATCCGATGGCCATTGCGGTGGCTGATTCCCAGATGCTGTGGGCCGTCGGCACGGATCGGCAATTCTGGCAGAATCAGGCCGGCCGCTGGAGCCAGACCGTCGCCCCGCTTCCTGACGGGGCGTATGTCCCAGAGCCCAGCATTTCCGGGAGTCCGGCGTATGTCCCGTTGGCGCTGGGCAACGACGGGATCGTGCGGGCCGTCGACTCGCAGGGACGTTTGTACGCTTACGACCCCACACAAAACGCGCCGCAGGGACAGTGGAATCTCGTGGCCTGCCCCTATCCATTAGCGACAGCTCCCGTGGGTGGCGGCGACTCTTTTTGGGCCATCTCCAATTCGCAGATCGTGCAGTATTCGGCAGGTACCTGGCAGATCTCCGATTTTCCCGGCGAGATGGTACAGCAGGTATGCGTCGGAACCGATGGCTCGGTCTGGGCTCTCGATACTCAGGGCAATCTCTACCAATGGACCAACCAGCAATGGCAACAGATTTCGACGGCCCCGCAACTGCTGATGCTGTCGGTGGTGACGGCCGATCAGATGTGGGGGATCAGTTTCAATTCCCCGATTGCAATCTGGACGGGGAATGGACAAACCTGGGCACTCGACAGCCAGGCTCCTCCCATCGGCGCGATAGGCATGACCGGCCCGCAACCGCAGATCAGCACCGCCGCCGATGGCACCGTCTGGTGTATTGACTCGTCAGGTATGCCCTGGAGATGTATCTCCCGCCGGGGACCACAGTGGCAACGATTGATGCTGCCCACCGGCATGAGTGGTTTCACTGCGACAGAGGGCGTGGCAGCCGTCGTGGTGGGGAAAGACCAAAAGGCTCTCCAGGCTTTCTATGTTCGTGGCGAGAAACTCTACCAGGCACAGGCCAATCCATTGGGCACCTGGCGCGAATTCCAGCGTTTGGGTGCAGGCGGCACCAGTTTGGGAATTACCCATCAACAGGACACTGGAGAAATGTTCGTATATGGCATCGACAGCAAAGGCAACCTGATCACGAGCCGCGAGTCAAACAACTATGCCCTGTACACATTCAATGCCTACGGCACCCTGGCCGGCGCCAGCGTGCAGATCAACGCCCTCAGTCATGAAGCCTGGTTCACCGCCGCGGTGATGGATGGCCAGTTGTATGTGCAGTGGGGATCGGCCGACAGCCCCCTCGCCTCCGGCCCCTGCCCGGGGCAAATGATGTCTGTCACCCGTTCTGTGCAAGGGGGCGCAGCGCCCTCCAATCTGGCTTCTCTGGTGCCGATGCCCTGGTTGCAGACTCCCGTCGGC
>JAFEBR010001167.1 GCA_018242565.1 Planctomycetota bacterium
GCGGAAGCCACGAGTCGCCAGGATCTGCGCCAGCACGGGCGAGACATTAAGTCGACCGGCGAGGCTGCGGACGAGCGGTTCGTCAAACGAGGGAAATCGCCAGTCCTTGCCCATGTTCCAGCCTGTTGCCTACGTCCCTGCGGAACGAACCATTTCGTCTCCGGTGGGAGGCATTACAACAGACACACCGGCCGAAGTCCAGCGGGGGCAAGCTTGCGACGGGCTGGGGCACGCTATTTCTTATCGCCCCCTTTACGGGCCGGCGCTTCCACGTTGTTCGAAGTCCGCTTGATGGCTTCTTCCCCCGAAGAACGAGTTTTCGCTGCGGTTCCCTTCTCCGCCGTTTTTTCGGCGCCTTTTTCGGCCGACTTGTCCGCCGCGCCCACCTGGGCGTCGCGGGTCTGGGCTTCTTTGTAGCCCCGCAGATTCGGCTTGAACGGATCCTTGGTCAGGAAACCACTCTTGGGATTGATTTCCACATTGCGAAACAGGTGCACCGTTTCGTTGTTGGTGGGATCGAACAGCTTCACCGCCTTGGGGACAAAGCGTTTGGCGTCGATCATCACGACGGCTTTTTCCCAATTGCTCGCATCGGACTTGCGCAACGGAATAACCTGCAGCGTGATTTCATCAGCCGTGCGTTCGACGAGTTTCATGCGGTACCGCATTTTTGCCTGCTGGGCCTTCATGCCAAACAAGAACGGCAAAGGGCCTTCGATGATATTCTGCCCCTGAGCTTCAGGAGGAATCGCCAGTCGCCAGAAGGTTTTTTCGATTTCGTTGATCTGCACAATTTCCTTGCCGTTGCAGACCCAGCGTTCGGGAGTCAACGACTGCAGAGTGAAAGGCTCGCCATCTTTGTTCTTTTTCTTCGACTTCAGACCTTTTTCGAGTTCCAGACCGGTCCGCTCATAATTCCCCTTGTCGGGGGCCTCGTAGGCAAATTTGCCCTGTCCTCGTTTTTCGGTTTCAAACGTCAGGTCGTATTTGAAGACGGTGAATTCGCCCACCAGCTTTTTGAACTGGGCCGTTTTGGACTCCCACTCCTGCAACACTTCTTCCAGTTCGGGAGGCACTGGCTCAATCCGCAGCTCTTGCGGTGCCGGACGCTGGGGTTTCTCTCCCTTACCCCGCGAGGGGGCCCCTTCCCCGGCGTTCGGATCGGTTTCTACCGGTATCCGCCGTTTGGGTGCGGGAGCATCGGCCACGTCTTCGCCCCGGGTCTGCACGACGGCGGGCTTCTTCTTTTTCGGCGCCGCGGCACTCCCCGGGGACTGCGCAGAACTCTCCGCCAAAAACGACAGGCACAGGCTGCAAACAGCTAAACCGGTTCCAACC
>JAFEBR010001168.1 GCA_018242565.1 Planctomycetota bacterium
CTCCGCCATGGTGTTAAGCGACGAGCTAAAGGCGCTGCGCGGCACCCGGCCGGCCGCTCGGCCGCCGCAAATCTTTAGCCCTTTCCCGGTCCGTGGGAATCCAGGCTAGGCCGGCGTCGGTCACCTGCGTGTTGTGAAGAAAAAGGACTTTGAGGGTGGCGTGCCCGGCCAGATGTTGTAAGCCGGTATCCGTCACTTGAGTCGCTCCAAGATCAAGCTTTTGCAGAACTTTAAGCCGGGACAGGTGTTGAAGTCCGGTGCCCGTCACTTTTGTGCGGTCGAGCGAAAGGTCTTCGAGGTGCCCAAGTGCGCAGAGATACCGAAGACCGGCGTCGGTCACTTGAGTGCCGCCCAGATCAAGGATTTCGAGTGCCGGCAGCCCGCGAAGATGCTGCAGGTCGGTATCGGTCAGCGCTGGAACAGAGAGGTCGACGAAGATGACCTTGTCGAACATCTGCATTCGGTCTTTGCCGATCAATCGACGGAGCCACGGATGCTGGATGTGGTCTTGAATGACATAGCCACCGAGCTTTTCAATCGCCTGGATCGTGGCCCGTTGGCGGTAACCCCGCAGCACAACCCAACCCGAGCCGATGGCGAAGAGTGCCAGGAGTCCCAGAAAGATCCGCACCGACACCAGCCTGCGGCGCCTCGCGCGAGGAGGCTGGTCGGGGAGCAACTCGATGGATTCAGCCGGCAATGTGGCCATGCCGGCAGTTTACACTCGGTGGATGTCAGAATAAACGTGGGTCGAACATGTTTGACGAATACGTCAAGAAACGGCGGCTGACTGTGCGGCTGTCTGACGGGGATGCACAATCACGGCGTGACTTGAAAGGCCGTGGTCCGTGGGTCGGTAAGATGCCGTCGTTTCCGATGAAACTTCAAGCCTGGTAATGCGTTCTCCAAATCGGTAACGGCGATGTCTGTGACTTTGGTATCGCAGAGATAAAGCCATTTGAGCGCGGTGACGCCGCGGAGATGTTGCAACCCGAGGTCGGTTACTCGAGTGTGTTCGAGCGACAGCCATTCCATCGCGGTCAGCGCTCGCAGGTGCTGCAGGCCGGTATCTGTGACTTGCGTGCCGTCGAGATTAAGGCATTTGAGCATGGTGAGTCCGCGAAGATGCGGGATGCCAGCGTCAGTCACTTGCGTGCGTTCAAGCGAGAGCGATTCAAGACCCGTCAAGGCACTAAGGTATTGCAGGCCGGCGTCTGTCACCTTCGCGTCTTTGCGCGAAAGTCCGTAGATAGAAAGCGATTTGAGCGAAGTGAGGCCGCGAAGATGCCGCAGGCCGGCGTCGGTGACTTGGGGGACGTAAAGATGCAGCGTTTTGACGGTCGTGAAGCCGCGAAGGTGTTGCAGGCCGGCGTCTGCGGAGACGGAGACGCTGATGACTTCGTCAAACATTCGCATTTGGTCTTCGCCGAGCAATCGACGGAGCCACGGCAGACCGACTGGATCTTGTTCGACACTTCCGCCGAGTTTTTCAATCGCCTGGATCGCGGCCAGTTGGCGGTAGCCTCGCAGTACAACCCAACCCGAGCCGATGGCGAAGAGTGCCAGGAGTCCCAGAAAGATCCGCACCGACATCAGCCTGCGGCGCCTCGCGCGAGGCGGCTGGTCGGTTAGCAATTCCGCGGATTCCACCGGCAGTGTGGCCATGCGGGAAGTTTATACCAGGTGCCCGCAGGAAGAAACGCGAGTCGAGATTTGTCGAGTAGCAGGGCACGAAAAGCGGCCGAATGTGAAGTTGTCGGGCGGATGCCGCAAATGCACTCGGGGCTGAATTGCCATGCTCCGCGGGTTGGCAAGATGCGGTCATTGGCGAATAATGTTCACTTCCGGCAATGCGCGCTGCAAATCGGCGATGCCGGCGTCGGTGACCTTTGTGTTTGCGAGATAAAGCCAACGGAGTAACGTGAGACCGTGGAGATGTTGGAGTCCGGCGTCGGTCACTTGCGTGCCTTCAAACGATAGCCATACGAGCGAGGTGAGCCGACTCAGGTGCTGCAGGCCGGCATCAGTTATCGCGGTGCTATCGAGCGACAACACAGAGAGTCTCGTAAAGGCGCGAAGTTGCTGCAGGCCAGCGTCGGTCACTTTGGTGGCGTCGAGCGACAAGGAATAAATTGCCGTATTGCGGCGAAGATGCTGTAAGCCGGCATCCGTTACGGCGGTGCGGTTGAGGGACAACACATCGAGTGCCGTAAGCTCTTGGAGATGCACAAGGCCTTGGTCGGACACTGGCGTGCCTTCGAGATCGAGGAATTTGAGCGAGCGGAGTCCGCGAAGCTGCTGCACGCCTGCATCGGATAATTGTGTGCCATTGAGTTTTAACGCGTTGACGGCCGTAATTTCGTAAAGGCGTTGGAGGTCGTTGGCCGTTACGATATCGGTGAATGAGAGATCGACGACGATGACGTCGTCAAACATCCGCATTTGATTGGCGCCGAGTAGTTGACGCAGCCCAGGCGGCCCGACTGGGTCCTGAATTACAGTGCCGCCGAGGTTTTCAATTTCCCGGATCGCGGTCAGTTGGCGATAACCTCGCAGCACAACCCAACCCGAACCGATGGCGAGGAGTGCCAGGAGTCCCAGAAAGATCCGCACCGACATCAGCCTGCGGCGTCTCGCGCGAGGCGGCTGGTCGGGGAGCGACTCCGCGGATTCCACCGGCAGGATGGCCATGCGGGAAGTGTATACCAGGTGCTGGTCAGAAGAAACGCGAGTCGCGGTTGGTCGCCCGGCAGGCCACTCTTTTACCCGCCTCATCCGCGGTTCTCTTCTCGTCCGTAAACCGTCCGAGGTGGCCCCGCGTCAACTGGTCGCGCGCTGACAATCGCCGCTCCGCGATCGGGCACGACAACTGTCTCCACTGTCGGATGCGGGTTTTGAGAATCACGCTAAATCACCCAGGCGCAACAGGGTTCGTCCGAAAGTCGTCTTTGGACAGGGGAGTTGTGCTCGACGCGCGGGCCGTCATGCCGCCGTGTTGAAAACGATTGGATTGGACCGCTCGGCCACCCATTTCGACTTTCCCGCGACTCCTTTGCGCCTTCGCGGCTTTGCGTGCCTCAACTTCCCAAGCACGGAACTGAACAAAGTCCCGCAAGATCGAAATACACGAACCACACGAAAAAAGAAAAAAGGGGTATCCACAGATTTGCACAGATTGACACAGATTTGTTGTTTTTTCGGCGCAGGTCTCCCGACCTCGCCACAGGCCCGATCGCAGGTCTCTCGCTGGACAGAACAGCAGGAGACCGCGGATGACGCGGATTTCACGGATATTTTACCGGCCAGGTCCCTGCGCAAGGGCCAGCGGAAGTCCCGCGGAAGGAACGAGGTGTTGTCGCGTGATCAGCCCGTGATTCGACTCTGTAAGACCATTACCTTCCGACCGCAGAATTCGCCCGGCAGGACACCCTTTTATCCGCGTCATCCGTGTGCAGCCCATACGGCTGTTTGTCTAGCCGGTGCAAGTCCGGTCGCAGGAGTTGACTGTTTCCTGCGTAGCTATAACTGACGTCGCGACGGGGTGACCCGTCCGGCGCA
>JAFEBR010000116.1 GCA_018242565.1 Planctomycetota bacterium
CCAGAAAGTCCATTATCCAGAGAGTTTCCGTATAAGAAATCGGCCTGAGCGCCGCCGGTGGCGTTTTCGAAGGTGCTGTCGGACCCCAGTGTCAGCGTCAGGAAGGAATTGACGACCTGGGCATCGGGGCGTGCGAGGTCGATCGAGATGTTGTTCACCAGCGTATTCTGGAAGCTGACGGTGTCAATGCCGCCGCCGCTCTCATCCAGGGTATCGCTCCCCAGCGGGGAGTCAGCAACGAACAGATAGGTGTCGTTGCCGCCGCCACCGATGAGCAGGTCGTTACCGGCCCCGCCTTGCAATGTGTCATTTCCTGCGCCGCCACTGATCACGTTGTTGAGGGCATTGCCAGTCAGCGTGTCGTTACCCGAGCCACCGGTCACGTTCTCGAACTCAAATGCGCTGACAGCCAGCGTCAGCATCAGATTGGCGTTCACTGTCTGGAGCGCCGCGCTCGACAGGTCGAGAACGATCGCCGAGGTGGTCGCCGAAAAATCGAGCGTGTCGGTCCCCTCGCCGGTGTTTTCGGACAACGTATCCGACCCGAGTGCAGAGTTGGCCGTGAAGCTGTAGATGTCATTTCCGGCCCCGCCGACCAACTGGTCATTGCCGGCGCCGCCGATCAGTGTGTCATTGCCATCACCGCCGTAGAGTTGATCATCACCGGCCCCACCGATGAGCACGTTGTCGACCCGGTTCCCGGTCAAAATGTCGTTGCCGCTGCCACCCGTCACATTTTGAATCGCCCCGCCACCCAGCCACAGTTGCAGGTTGTTGTTGATGGTCTGATTCTCGTTGATTTTCGTCAAATCGACGGTAATTCCTACGGTCGTCTTGGAGAAATCGAGGGTGTTGTTTCCTTCATCAAACACCCCGTCACTTCCCAGCCACGTATTGGCGGCGAAGACGTACGTATCATCGCCAGAGCGTCCCACGAGGGTGTCGTTTCCGGCACCACCGGCTAAGGTGTCATTGCCGGCGCCACCGTCGAGGGAGTCGTTGCCGCCTCCACCGGTCAGCGTGTCATTGCCATCGTCTCCATACAGATACGTGGGCAGAGTCACCGTGCTGCCGACACTGATCGTGTCGTTACCCGCTTGTCCGTAGACATAGATGAGCACCGTCGGAGCAAAAGTTCCGATCAACTGGCCATTGATCGTGACCTGCACACCGGCGGTGACCTTGGTCAGGCTGATCGTGTCGTCGCCGGTCGTACCCCCGACCGCCAGTTGCGTCTTGGTCGGGTCATTGGGGAACGGTTCCAGCAGAGCAGCGGACACGACGACATTCGTTGATGTTGTGGCCGAACCGCCATCGTTGTCGGTCAGCGTCAACTGCACCTGGTAATTGCCGGAAGTCGTGTAAGTATGGGTCCCAACCGCAGTGCCCGATCCCGGACGCTGGCCGATCGTACCTGGGGAAGTCGTTCCATCCCCCCAATCAATGATTGCCGTCTGCCGGTCTCGAATACCCGGATCAGTAAAGCTCGCCGACAGTTGGATACTCTGCCCCCGGGCGAATGCGGTCATTCCGGTGAGCGCCCCCAGGACCGGGTTGGCATTCGCGACGGCGAACTGCATTTGCGATGAGACGGTCGTCCGGCCGTCGCTCAGCGTCAGCGTCGCAGTGTATGAACCGTTATCTGCATAGCGGTGGGTGTTCGCGATCTTGCCGCCATGAGTACCTGGTACGAGGATTCCCGGTTCGTGAGACCCGTCGCCCCAATCGACCGTCAGTGACAGCCAGCTTTGCGGCGCCGACGTGGCATAGGCCGCTCCCGACAAGGTCACGAGATCCCCTTCGATGGCTGACAGGTCCGGGCCGGCGTCAATCGCGAGTGCGGTATCGCCATCGAGAATGGTCGCCGAGACTTGCTGCTGGCCGTCTTCCACCGCGTTGGTCACTGATGCGATATCGACCACGATCGTCGTGTCCAGAGCGTAGACATAATCGAGGGTCGCCGTCAGCGTGATCGAACCCGTGAGTTGACCGGCTGGGATGACGATCTGGGCGCTCGACACAGTGTAATTTGTGGGCTGCAGGGCCGTGCCCGAGAACGCAAGCACGACGGTCGTGTCGAAAGCCGAGGGACTCGAGAGCGATGCTGTGACGACAGCCGTCCCTCCTTCCTCGGCGATCGTCGCCGAGTTGATCTGCAAGTCGACGCTGGCGGCGGGCAAACGATCAGAAAACTCGGACGTATTGCCGGCCGCGTCGGCGGCGGTAGCCGTCACGGTTTCACCGGAACTCGTCGGTACGTTCAGCACGACATCGAACCAGACCGAACCGGAAGCGTCGGTTATGACCTGGGCCGACCCGAGGTAGCGTTGCGCCGATGAGCCGTCAACCGGGGCCGAGTTGGCGTAGAAATCGAGAGTGTACGTCTGCAAAGGCTGACTCAGCAGGCGACCGGTGACACGGGTGGTCGCGCCGATTTGCTCAGAAGCAATGTCGGGATAGTTCTGCAGGTTGTTGGCCCCGGTGTCGGCATCATCCGCGTCGTTGGGGGTGACGCCATCCCATTCCAGGTCGATGTTTAACCCACCGTTGCCAAAGATCGCGTTGCCGCGGATCGAGTCGCCAAGCGACGTAACGCCATCAACAATTACCCCTGCACCAGCATTAAAGGCGACGAGATTGCCTTCGCCCTGATCTCCGCTGCCGTCGCCATCGGTGCCGACGAAGTTGTGGGCGCTGTCCCGCAACTCAATTCCCAATTGGTTGGGAAGCGGTGACGCACCGGTTGCGTCTGTTCCGATCCAATTCCCCTGGAGTACATTCCCATTGCCAGACACGGCGACTCCCCAGGCATTGCCGGAAATGAGATTGCCGGCCCCAGTCGCGCTGCCGCCAATGAGGTTGTTCGACGCTCCGTCCCACAGGAAAATTCCGTTGGCGTTGCCAATTGCATAGTGGCCGTCGACATCGGTACCAATGCGATTGCCTTGGACGATGTTGCCACTGTTGCGAATATCGATTCCGGCGAAGAAATTTCCCGAAATGAGATTGCCAGCATTGTCTGCTGTGCCACCAATCAGATTGTCTTCGTGATAAGCTGCGAAAATTCCTGTGTAATTGCCCAGGCCGGACGTGCCGTCAGCGTTGGTGCCAATGTAGTTGCCTTGCACGACGGCGGGCGCGAATCTCTCTACGAGCGCGATGCCAGAGGCGCCATTGGCAGAGATGACGTTCCGCGCGCCGGGCTGTGTTCCGCCGATCGTGATGGTGCCGAAGCCAAACGTATCTTTAATTCCATCGCCGGCGTTGCCCAGCGCCAGCGTTCCGGTAATGTCGGTTCCGATCCGGTTCCCCTGGATCACGATGTCATAAGTGCCACCCAGATATATTCCATTGCCGGCATTTCCGTTTTCGTTGGCATAAACCGTCCCCAGGTTTCCCGAGATCAGGTTACCATCGCCGGGATTCAGTCCACCGACGGTGCAATTGCGAGTTTCCGCATAGAGTCCAATTCCGTCGCTGCCGTTGCCGAGCGCTGCAGTGCCGTCGGCATTTGTGCCAACCCGATTGCCGACGATCTGGATGTGATTGGCCCAGGTTGTAAAGATGCCGAAGGATGTGTTACCTGAAATGACGTTGTTGGCGATGCGCAGACCATCCACATTCTGAGCCGCCAGGCCGATGCCATTGGCGATTGCTGAATCCCCAGACGTGTCCACTCCCAGATAGCAGTCTTCGACAGTCACCGACTCGATGGCGGGGCCCGCAAACCAGCCATTGATGTCAATTCCAAACCCGGAGAAATTCCCGATGTCGAGCCCGCGAATCGTTGTGCCCGGCCCGCCACCAATGGCCAGGCCGTCGACCCCCGCGCCGGCCTGGCTGCCATCCAGTTCAATCAGCGGCGACCCGGCATACCCGGGCTGAGTGCTCGCGTCGATTGTGACGGTGTTGTAGATAGTCGGTAGCGCCGAGTGCGGCGTGATGACGTGTACCCCCGCCCCGGGAATTGCGAAGGTGATTGTGCGCGGCCCCGCCAGTGAGTTGGCCGCCAGGATCGCCTGACGCAATGAACCGAGCCCACTGTCATTCATGTTGGTCACGACGAAGGGGTCGGGAATATCCGTAAGCGTCACATCATTTCCGTCGCCACCGGTATAGCTGATCTGGAGCAGCCGTCCGCCGAGTTCGAGAATCCCCGCGTCGGCCAGCCCGACGAACGATCCGCTCACAGGGTTCGGTCCGTCATTCTTGATGATCGTAAACGTCTGGCCGATGCTTGAGATGAAACCATTCAGCAGGCTCAAATTGAGAGTCCCTGCCAGATTCACGTTGCCGTCGACTTCCAATTGATCGTAATCGGTATCAGCATTCGGTCCGCCCAATTGAATCGAGAGTTGGCTGTTGGCGTCCTGGCTGTAATCCCCCGTGATCGTGATCAGGCCGGGCGAGAATCCCGGGCTGACAACCCCGGCACTGGCCACACTGCCCGTAATGGTCCCCGTACCGACGAGGGTGCCGCCGCCAGCGATGGCCAGCGGGGACACCGTGGCGACAACGGTTCCGCCACTCAGCTTTGTGATCCCTGAGAGGCTGCAACTCGCCGTCTTGATTTCGAACTGGCCTGATTGCAGATCCACTGTTCCGTAGTTGACGAACGTGTAGAGAATCTGACTTACGTCGCTACTGCCGGCAGCGATGTTCAATTGGCCGTAGTTGGTGAACGTGCTGCTGCTCAGCAAGGGGCCCCCGACTGTGAAATTCCCGGTGGGTGCGACCACGACGTTGCCCTGCAGGCACGTTGTACTTCCGGTCACATTGTAAGAACCGGCAATTGTGTCGGTCCCGTTGTTCGTGCCGTCTTGAAAATAGACATCCCCGGCCCCAGTGACGCTCGACGAAACGGTCAAATTGTGCGTACCGTCCAGCACGAGAGTCGTTCCGTCCGCGACCGTGAAGGCCCCGCTGCTCGTCCCGCCACCGAAAAGATTGAGCAGGCCTGATTCGAGGCTGACCGTCCCCGAGTTGTCGAATGAGCCATAACAGTCGAATGCCCCGCCCGCGGCCGACGAGAACGTCATGATCCCGGTGTTGCTGATCCCGCCACCCAGGCCATCGACAGGAAACATGCGCATGCGTCCTGTTGATTCGATGTTCACGACGGCAGACCCGGCATTAATGAATCGCGCGCCGTTCTGAATCCCCACATCGAGATAGGCCGTGGTCGGGTCGGCATCCAGGAGCGCCTGCCCTTGATTGAGCAGTGTTTTGCCGTCCAGGTACATGCCGGTCTGCGTCTGTCCTGCCGGGTTGCGCAGGACGAAGTTCGGCGTCACCGCGTCGTTGTTATCGACCGTCAGCGTCCCCGTGCCGCCGAGGGTGCCCCCCTGCCAGATGAATTGGTCAGTGACTTCGATGTTGGCTGTCGAGACCAGAACGCCATTCTGCAAAGACAGTGACGGGACCTGCAGGGCGTTCCCGTGGAAGTTGGCATTGCCGCCATTGACTGTCAGGGCGGTTCCGACCGAGAACACCTCTCCGGTGAAATCGGCTGATCCGCTGATCGAGGTTGTGCCCGTGACAGTGTACTGTCCGGCGAATGTAATGGCAGCCGGCAAGCTTCCGTCCCCCAGGTACACATCCCCGGCCCCATAAATCTGGGACCTTCCCAACAGCGATTGTGTCCCGTCGAAAATCAGCCGCGCCCCAGCCGAAACGACAAAGTGGCTGTCAAAGCTCGTACCTGATCCCAGGGTGTAGAACCGGCCGCTGTTCACGAGGATTTCGCCACCGTTGTTTTCCAGATCGACGTAGCACAACAAACTTCCCTGGATGTCGGCCGTCGCGGTGCCAGCCACGGTGATATTGCCGTTATTCACGAATTTGCCAGGTTGCGAATCGCTGTTGCTGAATTGCAACCAGGTGGCCGTCGTGTCGATTTCGATGGAGAGAACCCAATTATTGATCAATTGAGCGCCGTGGCCGAACGCGATGACCCCCGTGGTGACCTGACTGTCGAGCGCAATCAAACCCTGGCCACGGCTGTTGATTGTCATGCCGTCAAGCAACCACACGTTGTAGCTCTGTCCGGGCAGATTCGTGACCACGAAATTGGGGGTGCTGCTGAAGGGGTCCGTTACGACCGTGCCAGTTCCACGCAACGTGCCGGTCTGCCACACAAACGTGCCCGCTTGAATCTCCGCGGTCGAGTCGATTTCTCCGCCTTGCAGCGTCAGGTTGCGAACGTCCAGAATATGATTATGAAAATCGACGGTGCCGCCTTTTACGGACAATGACTGTGAGGTCACGACCGAATAGAGTGTGTCATTGAAATCCGCGGTTCCATAAATCGTCGTCGTTCCGCCGATAGAATAGGATCCACCGACTGTCACCGACGCGGGCAGGCCACCATCGCCGAAATACACATCGCCGTCACCTTGGACGTTCGATGTCGCGGTAAGGTTCTGTGTGCCGTCGAAAATCAGCTGTGTCCCCGCAGAGACGATGAACGTGCCTGCGCTGGTGCCGGAATTCACTGTGTAGAAACGACCGCTGTCGACTCGCATCCAGACGTTGTTGTCAAATTCCACGTAACACAGCAGGCTTCCGCGAGTGTCTGTGGTGGTAGTTCCGGAAAACGACAGGAAGCCATTGTTGATGAACTGGCCGGGTTGCGAATCGCTGTTGCTCAGTTGCAGGTAGGTGTCCGCGGTGTTGACCGCAATATTCATGTCACCGGAATTGACCCATTGGGCGCCGTGCGAAAAGACGATGGCGGCGCCTGTGACCTGGCTGTCAATTGTGATCGACGTTTCATAGGCCTGCAGCGTCGTGCCGTCCAGGGTCCAGACGTTGTAACTCTGGTTGGGCGGGTTCGACAGGACGAGTTGCCCGGCTCCAACGCCGTCGCTGCTGACGGTGACCTGCCCCGGTCCCGCCAGCGTGCCTGTTTGCCAGAGAAATTCGTTGGTGACATTCAAGTCGAGGGCTGTGGACAACGTGCCGCCCTGCAGAGTGAGGTTCTGAAGCGGTTCCAGACGCGTGCCGTACAAGGCGTGCTGAACATTCAACGAACCGCCGAAAATCGTCAGGTCTGTGCCGATCGAGCCGACATAACCTGACATGTCCACGGTCGCGTGATCGACTTCGGTTTTGCCGTGGAAATCGTATTGTCCGGCAAAGGCGACCTGGGTGGACCAGCCATCGGCTCCGAACGTGACGTCTCCCACTCCACCGACGCCACCGGTGATTGTTTGATTTCCCGCCAGAAACAGATGTGAGCCTGCAGCGACATTGAAGAATCCACCGCTGGTTCCGGTCCCCAGCGTGTAGAACCGGCCACTGTTCAGTGCGAATTGGCCGTAATTATCAAAATCGGCGTAACACACGACACTTCCCTGCAGGTCCGTTGTCGTCGTGCCCGCGACGGTCAGGAAGCCCCAGTTGGTGAATTTTCCACCGAGCGAATCGCCATCGTTCAGTTGCAGCCAGGAGGTGGTCGTGTTGATGGCGATGTCCAGTGTCGCATCGTTCGCAAACTGGGCACCATGGAAGAACTGCAGATACGCCCCAGTCACCTGGCTATCGAGAGAAATCGTCCCTAGCCCGTCGTTTTCGATCGTTTTCCCATCCACTTGCCAGACGGTGTAACTCTGGTCGGGACGGTTCGAGATGGTCAATTGGTTGAGAGCCCTCAGTTTTCCGGTGCCACCAATCGTGCCTCCCTGCCAGGTAAATCGGTCGGTGACGTCGATGTTCCCCGCAAGCAGGACTCCGCCAGCGACACTGAGATTGGGAAGCGTCAATGAATCGCCATGAAAGTCGACCGTGCCGGCACTGACCCCCAGCGTCAGCGACTGGCCGACCGACACGACAGTTCCCGTGAAATCGACATTTCCCCACAACGAGTACGTGTTGCCGGTGACGTTGTAGAGACCGCCAATCGTGTCGGTTCCAAAGACAGCTCCGTCCCCCAGATAGACATCGCCAGGACCGGAAATGCTGGAAGTCTCGGTCAGGTTCTGCGTTCCATTGAGAACGAGAGTGCTGCCCGCGGCGACCGTGAACGCACCACTGCTGGTGCCACCGCCGTACAGATGGACCAAGCCGGACTGAATCGCGACGAGTCCTGAATTGTTAAAGACGTCGTTGTGATTTTCGAAACTTCCCCCGGCCGCGGAGGTAATCGTCAGCGTCCCGGAGTTGACGACATGGCCTCCCAGTCCGTCATTGGGATACATCCGCAAGTGGCCTGCCGATTCGACGTTAACGACAGCCGTACCGGCATTGGAGAAAATCGCACCGTTCTGAAGGATCACGTCGAGAAAAGCTGTCGACTCATCGGCGTCCAGCAGCGCTTGTCCCTGGTTGAGCAGAGTTTTCCCATCGAGAATCAAAGCGGTGCCGGATTGCCCGGCCGGGTTGTGCAACAGCAGGTTCGGGGCTGCGAGGCTGTTATTTTCGACGGTTAAGGTGCCCGTGCCCCCGATTCGGCCCCCTTGCCAGTCGAGTTTGTCGGTCACGTCGATGTCACCCGAGACCAGGTTTCCGCCAGCGACATACAGATGAGGAAGCGTCAGTGAGCCGCCATGAAAATCGACCGTGCCGGCCGAAACGCCCAACGTCAACGACTGGCCGAGCGACACAACGGTTCCAGTGAAATCGACGTTGCCCCACAGAGAGTAGGTGTTGCCGGTGACGTTGTAGAGACCACCGACCGTGTCGGTGTTATAGACACCTCCGTCCCCCAGATAGACATCGCCCGCTCCGGAAATGCTGGAACTGGCAGACAGCGTCTGTGTGCCATCCAGAATCAGGCTGGCACCGGAATCAGCCTGCATCGATCCAGCAGACGTTCCGCCGCCATACAGGGCGAGTGATCCACCGGTAACGACCAGGGTCGCCCCCGCATCGACGTACATCGCGCCAGCAACGATGCCCCCCGCCCGCACCGTCAGCGCGTGGTCCACGACTTCCAGGGGAGTACTCGAAATTAAACTGTGAACATCGGCCGCCGCCCCGGCGATGACAATCGGAGAATCGCCCACATTCCCGATCGTAACATCGTCGGTCTGGCCCGGCGCGGCGGCCGTGTTCCAGTTGTCACCGTTATTCCATTGCAAATCCCCGCCGGCGCCTGTCCAAAAGACGGCCGACAGCAGTGTGCGATGTTCCAAAAGATCGATCTGAGCTGCCTGATGCCATTTCCCGCTGCGGTGTTTTCGACGTTTCGTCTGACGCGTGGAGTTCAGAAATCGACGATGAATTCCACTTAACCAGGACAGCAGCAGCATCGAGCGGACTCCAGGATCATCAAAGAAGTTCTTTGGCAGTCAGGCAGTGACTCTCCCTCAGGCACGGTTGACGGACGAAACCGGACGCTAATAATGGAACACGGCGTCAATTTAGATCGCCTGGACGGCCTGTTTTCCAGAAAACAGCAGGCCGACACGTTCTTTGCGTCCGGAATTGGCGCCGCGTCGTGCCTGAGAGGGAAGTGTTTTGCCGCTGCTCCCGAATCCCAATGAAATCATCAGTCGGCGGATTGATGCCGCCCGCATCGGCGATGCCGCGGCGCTCGGCGAATTGTTTGAATTGTGCCGCAATTACCTGTTATTGACGGCCAATCAGGAACTGGAGTCCGAATTACAGGCGAAGGTCGCCCCCTCGGATGTCGTGCAGGAAACCATTCTCGAAGCGTGTCGTGATTTTGGATCTTTTCGTGGATCGACAGAACCGGAAATCCTGGCCTGGATGCGGCAGATTCTGCTGCATAATCTTGCCAATGTCCGCCGCAATTTCCGCGACACCGCCAAACGCGAGCTGGATCGGGAGCAACCGCTGTGGGGTGAGGTCGAGCACGTGTCGCACGACGTCCCCACCCCGGCGACCCACCTTACCAATCGGGAACAGCGCGAACAGTTGTTGCAGGCTCTGGCCCAACTTCCCGACATCTATCGCGAGGTGCTGTTGTTACGCCAGCAGGAGGGGTGCACGTTTGCTGAGATTGGAACGAAAATCGGTCGCACGGCAGAAAGTGCACGCAAGCTGTGGACTCGTGCCGTTGAGCAACTCAAGGACATTCTGAAGTCAAAATCGGCCATACAATGACAGACCGATGAACGATGATCGCTTTGAAGAACTGCTGGTCGCGTACGACGAGAGCCTGGCTCGGGGCACGCTGGCCCAGCCCTCGTCGGTGCTCGATGATCCTGTCTTGCGGCAACGCCTGACCGAAGCCAGCGCCTGCCTGAACCTGCTTGAACTGGCCTTTCCCCGGCGGACGAGTGTCAGTGCCGACGAGGAGTTTCTTGTTGCCGCCGATTCACAGGCCGAAACACATCCCAAAACGATCGGCCGATTTATCATCCGTCGCGAGCTCGGGCGGGGGGGGCATGGTGTTGTTTTTCTGGCTCTGGACCCGGTGCTGAAACGGGAAGTCGCGCTCAAAGTTCCCAGGTCAGAGTTCTTTTCCAGCACCGAGACGCGATTGAGATTTCGCCGCGAAGCCGAAGCGGCGGCCCGGCTGGAGCATCCACATCTGGTGCCCATCTTTGAAGCGGGTGAAGTCGGCCCCATCTGCTACCTGGTCAGCGCGTATTGTCCCGGACCCACGCTGGCCACCTGGTTGCGCGATCAATCCGGGCGACTTGCTCCCATCAAGGCCATCCAGATCGTAGCCCCCCTCGCAGATGCCGTGGGCGCGATGCACCGCCAGGGCATCCTGCACCGGGATCTGAAGCCGGGCAACGTGATTCTCCAATCCTCGGCCAGTTTCTCGAAGACCGACGCTGGCCCGAGTGAGACCGATCAATTCCTGCCCCGCATCACCGATTTTGGATTGGCCCAGTTTGCCGAAGAAACCGAAATCCACACGCGGACGGGAGCGGTGATCGGTACTCCGGGCTACATGTCGCCCGAGCAGGCGGAAGGGCAGCGCTCGCAAATCGGCCCGGCCACCGATGTGTATGCCTTGGGAGTATTGCTTTACGAATTATTGACCGGTCGCGTTCCCTTTCAGGGGGCCACCGATCTCGACACCCTGCGGCAGATTCGTGATGACGACCCACTGCCCCTGCGCAAATTGCGCCGCGAGATTTCACGCGACCTCGAGACGGTTGTCTTGAAATGCCTCGAGAAAGAACCTGCGCAACGCTATGCTCATGGGGACCTGCTGTCGGCCGAGTTGCGGCGGCTCTTGCGGGGAGAGCCCATCCGGGCCCGGCCCGTGGGAGTCTGCGGTCGGACGGTGCGCTGGTGTCGCCGTCGTCCCGTGATCGCCGGATCGATTGGGACCACCCTCGTGGCGTTGCTGGCTTTGCTGGCGCTGTTCGTATTGCGACAGCAGGAACTCTCGACCTACAACGGGAATCTCGAACGACTGAACGGCGAATTGTTGCGGGCTGCACAAGAGGCCGATGAACAACGTCAGATCGCGGAAGGACACGCGCGCCAGGTGAGCGAGGGGCTTTACGCCGTGCATATGACGCAGGCCGCCCAGGCGGTTCGGGCGGGGGATACCCGAGATGCGGTGAATCTACTCAACGGCTGGATTCCCCGTCGAACTGAGCCCGATCTGCGGGGCTTTGAATATGGATACCTGCAGCAGCAATTGCTGGCGCGCGGTCGCGAATATCTGTCCACCGGTTCGGCACTGTATATCGTGGGGCGATCACCCGATCGTCACCTGGTCGCTGCCGCTGGAAAGGCCAGTACGGTCTGGATGTTCGATGAGAACACGGGCGATCTGATCCGCACCATTGTGACCGACCAGATTGAAGTCAACGGTGTCGCCTTTTCGCCGACGGCCCGGGAACTCGCCACGGCGGGGGATGATGGTACGATCTGTTTCTGGAACCTCGATACCGGCATGCTCCGGTTGCGAGTGACGGCCCATCCCGAGAAGGCCTATCAAGTCGTGTATCTCGATAACGGAGCCGCACTCGCGCTGTGTGGCAGCGATCGAGATATTCGGATCATCGATTCGCGAACCGGAGATGCGAAATACGTGCTGCGCGGTCATGCCAGCGAAGTGCAGTCGCTGATTCTCAGCCGCGATGGCCGCACCCTCTATTCCACCAGTAGCGATTTTTCAGCGAGAGCCTGGGATCTGAACCAGCGGACCGAGCGCGAATTTTACGGATCGACCCAACGCACCGGGCCGGTGGACCTGCATCCGCAACGGCCCTGGATTGCCATCGGCAATGACTCTGGCACAATTGAGATTCGTCGACTGTCGGGTGGTGAGATGGTCACCTCCGTCGAGCATCTCGACCAGATGAAGGCCGTGGCCTGGCATCCTGACGGTACATTGCTGGCTGCCGGGGATCGGGGTGGCAGTATCCGACTCTGGAAGGTTCACGAGGACTCCACACAGGTCGAACTGACCCAGGCCGTCGTCTGGCATGCTCATCAGGGGGGAGTCGAGTCCCTGTCCTGGTCAGCCAACGGACAGTCCCTGGTTTCCGCCGGTGATGATGGACGAGTCGCAGGCTGGCAGATCGACAGCTTGTTGATTTCCGAGCTGAAGTCGTTTCCAGTGGCACGCGCCATTCGGCAGACACTGCTGCCGCAAACCGATCTCGTCGTCACATCGGGCGAAGCGCTGCGGGTCTGGAACTGGCGGACAGGCGAGCAGATCAGCACACTGCTGCACGAGAGCACTGAGTTTCTGACGAGTTCAGGGGATGCGAGGCTGCTGGCGGTCACTGCCGCGCACGGCATACTGCGTGTTTTCGGTGGTCCCAGTGCCCCAGTTGCCGATCGATTTCAGGAATTGGCTGCGTGGGACTCCGGGGGCTACTTGTCGTGGGTCGAAATCTCCCCCGATGCCCAATCGATCGCCGTGGCCTGCTGGCAGGAGGGGGAATCAACTGCCGAAAATGAGCACTCCATTTGGATCCTGTCGCTACCCCATCTGCAACAACCACGGAAGCTGCCCCCCCACCTGGTCAGCCGAATGGCGTACGCGCCGGACGGCAAGCGGTTGGCGTTACGAAATCAGCCCGGGCTGGCGCTGTGGAGCCTTGAGCGGGACGAGTTGCTTTGGGAAATCAGGCAACCTGATGCGGCCTGGCTGACATTCAGTCCAGACGGCACGCGGCTGATTTCTCGCATCGACGGACGCAGTGTGGTCGTGCTGGATACCGCCGACGGATCGACGCTATCCCGCCCCGTGACGCATTTGGCGCATATTTCGGCACTGGCGCTCAGTCGCGACGGACGCACGCTCGCGACAGGTGACGAGGATGGTGTCATTCGATTGTCCCACATCCCCACGTCGCGACCGTTGTTTGACTTGCCGCAGGCAGCCCAGGCGGTTCGGTCATTGGCATTCTCGGCCGACGGACGCAGCCTGATCTGCCTCTGCGACGGACCTCAACCCAACGATCCCCGTCGCATTGTCGTTTACAATGCGGCCGAGTTTTCTCGGTAGCCGCACGCGGACTCGCCGAGAATGAACAGACCCCGCCACGGGTCCGGCAGCCGTCATCTGGCTCGGAATCTGGCCGCCCATGCACGGCCGATGCCCCGTGTTGGCAAAACACGTCCGAAGGCTTCTCGCTCGTTGATCGGTTGAGGTCGGCAAATTATCCTCGATGCGGTGTCACATCGCGTGCTTGTGTTCTCCCGATTGCGAA
>JAFEBR010001169.1 GCA_018242565.1 Planctomycetota bacterium
CGCCGGGTTGTTTGAGTTTGAGGATGCAGCGGAAGCCGAGGTCTTTGGCGCGTTCGGATTGGACGACGCCGGTGCGGGCCCAGACGAGCCAGTCGGGGTCGCCCCCTTTCACGACACGCATGTTGGTCCCGCCGCTGGCCTTAGGCCCGGTCGGATTGCGGGTGGCGCCGTTCGAGTCGGCGGCTAGCTGCTTGTAATACTTCTCGCCAAACCAGTCGGCACACCATTCCCGCGCATTCCCCGCCATGTCGAACGCCCCGGCGGGACTGACATCGCCACGGAAGGAACCGACCTTGTCAATCTGCGTGACGGTGCGGGGGGCGTTTCCAGACCGCAGGTCCATTACCCCAGGGATGACGGAAACCCTCGCAGCCCCGGGCTGCTTTTTCCCACTGGGCCTCGGTCGGCAATTCTTTTCCCGCCCACAGGCAATATGCATGGGCTTCGGCCCAGGTGACACCCACGACCGGGTCTTCGGGATTGTTCGAGGCCAGGGCGGGTTTCGACAGCCGCGTGTGCCAATACGTCTTGTTCCAGCTTCCCTCCCGGTTACTTTAAGATCTGAATCCAGGCGTTGGTGTCGAGGAGCCAGCGCATCACCAGTCCTCGCGAACTTCCAGTTCACCTTGCGGAGGGCGCTCAAATGGCTCATCGCCCCGCTGATCGCGGATTCGATCGAAAAAGCCGGTCGGCCACTCGGCCAGCGGCGCCTTTTCTCGGCTCGCCAGATCGATGGCGTCGCGCACCACGCGCTCCAAGGCGATCGCCGTCTAAGGTCTGAAGTTTTTCAGCAAGTTCGTGTGCAATGGTGCTCATGATCTCAATCTAATTCGTTGCACCAGGCGCGAAAAGGTCGATCGGAATGAAACCCCGAGAGGGACTCAATTCTATTCGCAAGGGGAAGGAGCGGGCCAAGGAACGCAGTCCGCCATGGGGACTGGATCGGACACTGGTCCGGAACGTGGATGGAACTCGATCCGTAGCCAGATCGCGCGGATTGTGGGGCGTACGGCTAGCGACACGGGTCGGCCGGCCTAGCCGGCGGTTTCCCGTCAGGAGTATGGGGGGGGGCATGGTCAGGTCGACTGGTTACGAGATTGTGGGCCTCGAAGCGTGCGAAAGGGAAAAGAAGGGGATCCACAGATTTACGCAGATTTGCGCAGATTATTTGTTTTTGGGATTCGCGGGGAAAGTGATTGGGGTAATTGTCGTTCGGCCAGGTCAGGCACCCTGTTCTTAATCTGTGGAAATCCTGAAAATCTGTGGACCTTTTCCGTCCATAAATCGGACGATGTGGAATGCGGTCGCCGGGAATC
>JAFEBR010001170.1 GCA_018242565.1 Planctomycetota bacterium
CTGCCTCCCGGACACCGGAGGAATCCGCTGATCGACGATGCCAAAGAGCCTGGGCAGACCACACCGCGTTACGCCGGCGACAGGCACATGTGACCGGTTCACCGCCGGACGAGGAGTTTGTCCGTTCGAGGCGAATAACCATTCCGCGCTGATACTGCCGGGATAAACCCGGCAGCTCGCTAAGGTCACATCTCCCTGGCGAGTCACAGCACACGTCAACCACTTCTGGTGGGACGCGGAGAACGGTCCCGCACGTCTCAGTGCCCTCCGTATGTTCAACGCCAGCGAGCTGCCGGGTTTATCCCGGCAGTTTCCGCCTGCCTCCCGGACACCGGAGGAATCCGCTTATCAACTTGGCCCAAGAGCCTGGGCAGACCGCACCGCGTTTCACAAGCGACAGGCACATGTGACACTCCCACCGCCGGACGAGAAATTTGTCCGTTCGAGGTGAATTACCATTCCGCGCTGATACTGCCGGGATCAACCCGGCAGCTCGCTAAGGTCACATCTCCCCTGAATACCGAGCTTGGTCCGCATACGCTGTTTTGGATCTGCTGCCCGAGGTGCGCTGTCGCCGCGTTTCAACGACAACGCTGAAAGCGTTGTGTAGCACAGACCGGGGTTGCCGACCTTTTGTCGGTAACCCCGGGGACTGCGACAGATCGAGTTTGAACCCAGAATGGGTTCGGCAGAGCGTCAGTCCCAGATATATCGCTCGTCAAATTCAAGCTCGTCTTTGCGCAGTAGACGCCGGAGTTCGTCCTGAAACGATTCCTTGCTATGGTGCTTCGCTTGGTTCCGTATGTCATGCTTCAACCGACCGACGTGTGACGGGCTCACCGAAAACGCACCATAACCGGATTGCCAGTAGAAAGCGTGCATATCGGGGAATGTCTCCTTCACCCAGGCGGACGACGCACGCTTCAGTTCTTTGACGAAATCGGACGCAGAGAGAGTCTTTGAGAGGCGTGACAGAACATGTACATGATCTGCGACGCCTCCGGCTTCAAGACAGGAACAACCCAGACCATTGCTGATATTGGCGAGGCCTCTGTGCATCGCTTCGCGACAATTCGCGTCTTGTAGAAAGGGTCTGCGTTCTTTCGTAGAGAACACAACGTGGAGATCAATTTGGCTGAGCGATTGCGACACGGTCGATCTCCTCGATTCGTTAGGGCATGCTGGCGAACTGCTCAATCCTTTCAGGATTGTTGCATTGTATGATACCGCCACCC
>JAFEBR010001171.1 GCA_018242565.1 Planctomycetota bacterium
GAACACAACGTGGAGATAAATTTGGCTGAGCGATTGCGACACGGTCGATCTCCTCGATTCGTTAGGGCATGCTGGCGAACTGCTCAATCCTTTCAGGATTGTTTCATTGTATGATACCGCCACCCAGGGTTGCCGACAAAAGGTCGGCAACCCTGGTCTGCGCTGCGTAACGCTTTCAGCGTATGCGCGTCGGTCGCTTGGGCCGCCAACCGGTGGTGTCGTCTGCCCCGTGGCCAGGTCGTCGGAATGAATCTGGTTGCCGACGAGAACATAGACCGCGGCATCGTCGCACATTCAACGCCAGCGAGCTGCCGGGTTTATCCCGGCAGTTTCCGCCTGCCTCCCGGACACCGGAGGAATCCGCCGATCGACTTGGCCCAAGAGCCTGGGCAGACCGCACCGTGTTTCACAAGCGACAGGCACAGGTGACCGGTTCACCGCCGGACGAGGAATTTGTCTGTTCGAGGTAAATAACCACTCTGCGCTGATACTGCCGGGATAAACCCGGCAGCTCGCTAAGGTCACATCTCCCTGGCGAGTCACAGCACACGTTAACCGCTGCTGGTCGGACGTGCCCCCGCATATCACCGGCACTGCGCCACCCACACCGCATCTCCCACCCTTTCGAAAGGGGGGGGGGGCCACGGGCGGCGTAACCGCACGTCTCAGTGCCCTCCGCACGTTCAACGCCAGCGAGCTGCCGGGTTTATCCCGGCAGATTCCGCCGGCCTCCCGGACACCGGAGGAATCTGCTTATCGACTTAGCCCAAGAGTCTGGGCTGACCGCACCGTGTTTCGGCAGCGACAGGCACATGGGACCCGCCCACCGCCGGACGAGGAATTTGTCCGTTCGAGCCGATTCACCACTCCGCGCTGAAACTGCCGGGATAAACCCGGCAGCTCGCTACGGTCGCATCTCCCCGGCGACTCTGCCACCCAGACGGCCTCGCTCGCCGCGACACCCACCCGGACGGACTCCGACCGGTGGGTGTCAGTTCCCGCTACCAGTTGCGAATTGTCAAAGATCACGCCACCGCACTTCATGCACGCCAACCACGCCGCACCGTGGTGTTACGAATCAACATCCACGCGACTTGCCATTACACCACGCTCGCGGGCTTTGCGAACAAGCTTCC
>JAFEBR010001172.1 GCA_018242565.1 Planctomycetota bacterium
CCGATCCGAAACACGGAAACCGCCGGTTCTTCATCCCCCGGCGGACGAATCTGTTTGCTCTCCCCCGCGGGGTGGAGTTTCAGATCGACAACCAGGGGGTCAAGTGGCGCCCCGAGAAACCGGTCGACCCGGCGGATCCCCTGGGATGGGAGACCAGGCTGCAGGGGTGTCTGAACCAGTTGCTGCGGAACGGCCCGCAGCCCTCGGCGGATGTGATGTATGAGGCACAGTACCGAGGGTTCAGCCCGAAGCAGATCCGGGCCACGGCGTTTCGGATGGGAGTGGAGATCCGCAAGCGCCCCGGCTTCGGCAAGGACGGAGGCTGGGAATGGTCATTTCCCGGCATTGAGACGGACGCGCAAAACCCGGAATCTTTGGAGAATGCCGCGGAAAGTGCGAAAAACGTCGTGTGGGCTTTAGATGCCACGGGTGACGCGGAAGAACAGACAACCGCCACGCCATCCAGCAGTCACGGCTCGGCGATGGATTGGGAATCGCCCGCACCAGTTCAATCGGCGTCACATCAGACTTCGGCTGAAGCCAAAGCGACGGACACGCAAAACGTGGAATCTTTGGCGAATGCCGCGGAAATTGCGAAAAACGTCGTGGTGGCTTTAGCCGCCATACGCCGCGAGGAAGAACAGGCAACCGCTACGTCGCCCACCAGTCACGACTCGGGGATGGATTTGGAATCGCCCGCACAAGTCGAATCGGCGTCGCATCAGACTTCGGCTAAAGCCAAAGCGACGGACACGCAAAACTCGGAATCTTTGGAGAACGCCGCAGGAAATGGGGTCACGTCCCATGCCCAGCCGCTCACAAAACGTGAACGGCGGAAGCAGGCCCGACGGGCGCGAAAGCTCGTCCGCAAAGCCCGCGAGCGTGGCGAAGTGGTACGTCCCGCGGATGTTGATTCGTAACACCACGGTGCGGCGTGGTTGGCGTGCATGACATGCGGTCGCGTGATCTTTGACAATTCGCAACTGGTAGCGGGAACTGACACCCACCGGACAAAGTCCGTCCGGTGGGTGTCACGGCGAGCGGTGCCGCCTGGGTGGCTGACTCGCCAGGCAGATGTGACCTTAGCGAGCTGCCGGGTTTATCCCGGCAGTATCAGCGCGGAGTGGTGCATCGGTTCGAACGGACAAATTCCTCGTCGGGCGGTGAACCGGTCAAATGTGCCTGTCGCTGC
>JAFEBR010001173.1 GCA_018242565.1 Planctomycetota bacterium
CGGTCCCTCTCCTACTCTCCTGGTCAAAAAAAGGAAACCACGAAATACTCGAAATACACGAAAGAAATTGTTCCGCCAAGCAAGCCTGGGTGGTGCGTGGTGATTGGGTTCAACGGCGAAGGAGTTACGGCCTGGCGACAATTAGAATTCCCGGTGCGACGGGTGGTTGACGGTGAACTTGGATGGTCGGGGATTGGTGTTGGTGGGCAGACTGGAAGTTATCGGAGCGGGAGTTTTCGGGGCGTTGGATCGACGGAGCGATCCACGACTTTGAAAACACTGAAATCATTGAGAAAACGTGGACGAAACGGGGGTTTCCCTGAAAGCACTGGTCGCACTCCGGTGACTGGCTGGCGATGGAGTGAGATAAAAACCACCACAACCCATTAACGCCGGTTCACGACGACAACCCGCCCGGCCCCGTCCAAACCGGCGCACGCCACCGAAACCCTTTCGTGTGATTCGTGTGTTTCGTGGTTCCCTTTTTTCACCTCAAAATCCGCGGAACACATGACAACAGCTTCACACTACGGTGGATTGGTGGTTCGCTCGGTTGGTGGTAAACGGGTTGCACAACGACCGAGTTTCAGTCTGGCGACAACTAAAATTCCCGGCGGGTCGGGTGGAGCGCGTGGTTGAGACTGTTTGAAGAGGGTTGTTGTTGGTGGTGGTGCAGATTGGACGTGGCCAGGGCCGGGTGTTGAGTGAGTGGGGCAATCGGCGCATGGTTCTGGTGGAGAGGGTTCCTCGACGGCCTGTCGGCGATCTTTTATCTTCGGTCCCTGACGAATCGTTACTGCTTTGGCGTGCTGAAAACATGAAGCTCTGGGAATTCTGGATTGACGTCGGCGGCACCTTCACCGATTGCATCGCCCGCGATCCGGCCGATCGACTGCTCGAATGCAAAGTGCTCAGTTCCGCGGTCACCCGTCGACGGGTGGCCGAGGTGCTCTCGCCGCGTCAATTTCGTGAAGAGTCGCGTGAGCGCGATCCCGCACAATTCTGGGTGGGTTACACGATTCGCCTGCTCGATGCCCGGGGACAAAGCGGTTTCGAAACTCGGATCACGGCGTTCGACCGCACCACCGGACAATTCGAAACCGAAACCCCTCTGCCCCCCTTTGTGCAGCCGGGCACGAATTTTGAACTGACCGCCGGCGAAGAATCGCCGCTCCTGGCCATTCGCACTATCCTCGGTCTGCGTTGCGATCAGCCGATTCCGCCGGTTTCCGTCCGCCTCGGAACCACCCGCGGCACCAACGCGCTGCTCGAACGACGGGGGGCCCGCACCGCGTTTGTCACCACCCGCGGATTCGCCGACATCCTGCTCATTGCCAACCAGGACCGGCCCCGACTGTTCGACCTGGCGATTCAGAAGCCGGAACCGTTGTTCGAACAGGTGGTCGAAATCGCCGAGCGCCTCGATGCGTCAGGAAACGTGCTGCAGGCCCCCGACGAAACGGCCGTCCGGGCCCAACTGGTGGCTCTGCGTGCCACCGGCGTCGAATCGATCGGCATCTGTCTGCTGCACTCGTTTGCCAACCCGGCTCACGAACTGCTCATCGAACGCTGGGCCCGCGACGCGGGGTTTGTGGAAATCAGCGTCTCGCACCGACTGGCCTCGCTGATCAAGATCGTCTCGCGGGGAGACACGACCATTGTCGATGCCTACCTCAACCCGGTCTTGCGACGCTACGTCGACTCGCTGCGCCGCGCCCTGCCGGGCAGCCATTTGCGCCTGATGACCTCGGCCGGGGGACTCGTGGATGCCGACCGCTTCGTGGGCAAAGACAGCATTCTGTCGGGACCGGCCGGTGGCGTCATCGGATATTCGCGTATCGCCGAGCGGGCCGGGTTTCCGCGGTCGATCGGCTTCGATATGGGTGGCACGAGCACCGACGTCTCACGCTACGATGGCCGTTACGAACTCGAATATGAAACGAAAAAGGCTGGCGTGCGGGTGGTGGCCCCCATGCTGTCGATCGAAACGGTCGCCGCCGGCGGGGGCAGCCTGTGTACG
>JAFEBR010001174.1 GCA_018242565.1 Planctomycetota bacterium
CAAACTGCACCAGCATTTCAAAATCCTCGTCCCACGCGGCACCCCCATCCGTGTCGGTTGCGTCCTCTTTCTGATCCTTCTCGGCAGCAGGCGTCGATTCGGCCTGACGGTCTTCAGTCGGTGTGACCGCAGCCAATGTGGTGTCGCGAGCGCCGGCATTCGAGACCGTTGTGAGTTGCTGCCAATTCTGGCTCGTGATGCGGGTTCCGTCGCGGGTGACGAGCAGGCAGGCAACGCCGGGCAGGCGGTCGGCCAGTGCCAGACTCTCGGCGACCGGCAAGACGCTGAAGATCGTGGCCAGGGCGTCGGCATCGGCGGTGGTGTTGGCGATCGCCGTCGAACTGGCGATGTGGTCGACGGGCTGCCCCGTCCGCGGATCGACGATGTGCGAATACCAGCGACCGGCGATGTGGACGCCACGACGATAGCCCCCACTGGTGCCCAACGCCCGATTTCGCAAAGTGACCCGGGCGATGCTCGGGGCGTTGTCGGCGTCGGCGAACGGATTGGTGATGCGAATTTCGTGGTCGATGTCGCCGGCGACGCGGGTTTCGCCGCCGATGGCGACGACCAGCCCCCGCACTTGCGGCAGTCGCCTGAGCGTGGTCACTGTGGCCTGTTCGACGATGTACCCCTTGGCGAGCGCATCGAGCGTGACGGGGCAATCGTTCAAGCGGAGGGCGGTGTGGTTTTCGGCAGACAATTTCCATGCTGGGGCGGCCGCCTGCTGCACGGCCTGTTTCAGCAGGTTGTCGCCCGGAGCCTGGCCGGTCTGGGCACCCGCCTTCCAAAGGGCACAAATCGCCTGGGCACTGGGGTTGAAGGCCCCGCCACTGGTGGTCTTCCAGAGGTCACACAATGACAGCACCTCGAACAGTTCGGGGCTGGCCGCCCTGGGGGCCGGCGGAGCGCCGTGCCAGCGCCGGAATTCACTGGAAGCGTCCCAAGTGCTGAGGATCGCGGCCAATCGGTCGATCTCGGCCAGCACGGTTGCTTCGGCCTGCTCGATGACCTCGGCGTCGTCGGCGTGAATTACGAGATCGAGCGAGGTGCCCAGCACCTGTTCGTGCCTGGCCGTGTAAGGCTCGGCGGCCCACGCCTGCTGCCCGGCGATCGGCTGTGTCAGGCCGAAGCCCAGCACGATCAGCAAGGCCAGGGACCGGCACCAGACTGTCAGGTCAGGGTGAAGAACAGGCATCGGGTCAATCTTTCGGAGGATTCATCGCGAAACCGAAGCAGGGACAGGATTTGAGGAGTCTATATTGAACACGAGGCCACGACCAGTGGTGTCGCTCTGGCTGTCGCCCCACTTTAGAAATGTCACAGGGTTTCCACAGTAGAAATGTCACAGTGCCGCTCGGTGGGGGAGCCTCGCTTCGCGCAGGTGAGCGCAGCGAACCGGAG
>JAFEBR010001175.1 GCA_018242565.1 Planctomycetota bacterium
GCGGGCGAGACACCCGCAGCAAAATGCCGCCCATCCCGGCTGCCTGTGCGACTTGTCCCCGGTTCCCGGCCGGGACGAGGCCCCATGGAGAGGGTGGGGGGCGAAGGAAGAGGGAGCGGGTGGCCCGTTGCGGCTTGAGGCCGCTGGCGTTTTCCGTGTCCGCCGTGGCCGGGGCATGCTGTCCTGGACCAACCCCGGATCGCCCTGACCGACACCTACGCCGCAGGCGTTACGCAGCGCAGACCGGGGTTGCCGACCTTACGTCGGCTACCCCGGGGGATTTGCCCCAACCCTGCGTCTCAATCCTGTAGGGATTGTGCAGAAGCTCAAGCAGAGAAATCATTGTCGCCGAAGACACCTCGGGCTCAGTTTTGGAACCCTGACCCTTAAAAGTGCTGTGTCCCCTTACTCGTCCACAAGTCGCTAGCAGCTGGGTGGCACTACTTCATGCTTGCCCAAAAGGTGTGAGCTGTTGAATCGCCAGGAGCCGCTCAATACACTCTCCCGGCCGTGCGGCGGCATTCTAGTCACATACGATCGCGACTTCACACGAACACCTCATGAAATCTCGACTCTGGATCCTCCTGGCTCTCCCCTGTTTGGCAGTGGGGATGTATCCGCTAATCTACCTGTTCGCGGCTGGCAAGGTCGGGCTGCTGCAAACCAAGAATGCGACGCTGTTGAACGACGGCTGGTGGCGTCTGGGGTTCTATTCCCACATCGTCTGTGGAGGCATGGCGCTCCTGGTGGGTTGGCCGCAGTTCGTGAAATCCTGGCGGACAAAATTTATGCGCTGGCACAGGCTTGCCGGGAAACTGTATGTGCTGATGGTAAGCGTGAGCGGAACCGCGGCGGTATGTATCGCCCCCTGCAGTTCCACAGGCTGGGTGGCCGGCTTGGGTTTTGGCAGCCTGGGTGTCGTCTGGCTCATTTTCACCTGGCGGGCTTACCACAGCATCCGCCAGCGGGATCTATACCGTCATGAATGCCAAATGATCTACAGCTACAGCGCATGCCTGTCGGCCGTGACCTTGCGATTCTGGCTCCCCTTTCTGCTGGTCGTCTGCCGACTTGACTTCCGCATCGCCTACCCCATCGTGGCGTGGCTCTCGTGGGTGCCCAACCTGATCGTCGCACGGTTCATCGTGTCCAGACGGCCGGTGTGAGACGGCGGCATTATTAGGATGGCTCCACGTTCGGCTGGGCGACGGTCGTGAAACGCATCACAGGAATCGACCGCTACGCGGTGGATGCCGTGCGGGATTCGACGTCTCAATACAACTGGCGGGTAGCCGACGGGACGTTGTAGCGGTGCTGATTGACCCGGCTGGTGGTGCCGTCGATCGTCGTCGGCGCGCCGGCGACAACGAAAAACCGTCGGCCAAAGTGGGCCACTAGATCACACCAGGCTTTTTGATCGAGTTGCAACCGTTCGAGAATCGGCCCGACAGTGTCTGGGATCCGGCCTTTCTTCCCCTTTGCCAGTTGCCGGCCCGTCCAATCCAGTAACTCCAAATAATCCCCCAGCGACATCGGCAAAAATCCCTTGTCGCTGCACCGGGTGCCGGTCTTGTTCTGCACGGTTCCCA
>JAFEBR010001176.1 GCA_018242565.1 Planctomycetota bacterium
AAATCCGTAGGGCATCTGAGTTCTTCTGTCAGAACGCAGTTCAATCGCTGTGGCCCCAGTCTGTCAATCGAGCGCTGCAAAACAGCACCGAATCGTGGATACGCTGGCATCAACCCCGGGATTACCGTGAACGACGCGGTTCGTCGGGGCGACACGGTTCGTCGGGGCGACTGGACAATCGACACCGGGCCAGCCTACTCTGAAGAGCGATGGAATTGTGGCTTGCATCCCCGCGCTCCGATGCAAACTGGTAATCAACTGGCTTGTGAGGCCGCTGTCGTTTGGTGGAGAACTTCGTCTCCGCGACCAATGCTGGTTCGGCCGCGAATTCGGGAGTCGGAATGTCGAAATTTGGCCCACTGTTGTTGGCCTTTCTGGTCGTGGCGATCCCCGTCGCCACCTTTATCGCCGTGCCTCTGATTCCGCCCGGCCGCGTCCTCGAAGAACCGGTTGCCAGCGATGGATCTCGGTTTGAGCCCACCCCCTGGGGCTTTGAACGGCAAGAAATCGGTCCCCCCCCGGTACGACATCCGCTGATTGCCAACGTGCAGATCGTGGATGTGGATGGCGACGGGCAAAACGAGATTCTCGCCTGCGACGTCCGGCGGCAGGCGGTTGTCCTCTGTCGGCGAGATCCTCAGGGCCAGTGGACCGAGACGATTCTCGCGGAGGACCTGGCGACCCCGGCTCACATCACCGCCGTCGACCTCGACCGCGATGGCGACATGGATTATCTCGTATCAGTTCTTGGCGACATCCTCCCCAACGATGGCGTCATCGGTCGGTTGATCTGGCTCGAACAGACACCCACTGGCCTGGTTCGTCACACCTTGTTAGACGATGTGCGCCGGGTGGCTGACTGTCAGTCCGGCGATCTGGATGGGGATGGCGACATCGACCTGGCGGTGGCGGTGTTCGGGTACGCCCGCGGGCAGGTCCTGTGGCTGGAAAATCTGGGGGACGGGAAGTTCCTCGATCACGAACTGTTATCGGCACCAGGTACGATTCATGTTCCGGTGGCCGACCTGGATGGCGATGGTGATCTCGACATCGCGGCCATCGTCTCGCAGGACGAAGAAGAACTGTGGGGTTTCGAAAACCTGGGCGGGGGCAAGTTTGAATCCCGGCGGTTGTGGTTCACGATCAACTACGACCTCGGCAGTGCCGGTCTGATTTCCGATGACCTCGACCAGGATGGCGACGTCGATCTCATTCTGCCGGTGGGCGACAACCTGGAAGTGACCCACAGTTTTCCCCA
>JAFEBR010001177.1 GCA_018242565.1 Planctomycetota bacterium
CGCGATGCGCTGACAAGTTGAAAACTTGTCCCACGACGGATGTGACGCGGTTGAACGGTTGAGAACCACACGAAAACAGAAAAACTACAGGGAACCGCGGATGGCGCGGATTTCACGGATATTTTTGGGTCGAGTTCCTGCGGACTGGGCGACTGGAGTTTGGCGGGTGAGAATGGTGCTGGGTGACGTGATGGGCGGTGCGTGCTCCTGGATTGCCGACGAATTTGGAACTCGGTTTGCGATCCGGTCCCCCCCCCTCTTTTCCTTAATCTGCGGAAATCGGGTCAATCTGTGGATCCCTCCTTTCCGTAAATCGTTCGACGAAAATTGCGGTCGGCGGGGTACTGGAAAATCGACGGGTGGGCCGGACGTGTGAGAGGAATCTGTGGGCTGGCAACCGGGGCATTTGCGAGGATCTTGCTCCGCAGACAAGTGCTCACATCGCGAATAATCGCAAATCGGATCCGACGCGACCGCTCACGAAACGCGAACGGCGGAAACAGGCTTCGCGGGAACGGGATGCGAGTTCTTTGAAAACTCGATCAGGGTTTTAGTGCCTGACACCCATCACGGCGACCCTCGCATGGCGGGTGTCAGACGCCGGAGCCAGCAAATGGGAATTTGCCGATGCTTGACGTGGTCGTGGCTTGCGTCGCCAACTGTTACACGAAGGCACTCGCAGTTGGCGCTTCGCGTGAACGACACCGCGCCGGGCCAAGGCTCGCCGGCACCGGTCGAATCAACATCACATCACGCGTCGGCTGAAGCCAGCGCTACGAATGACCCGTGCGAATCGCGAGATTTTTGCGGAACTCCACGAGGTTTCGGACCGAGTGTCATCGCGGCCGGGGTGGCCGGGTTTGTGGTGGGCGCTTTCGTTTGGATCTGGTTTCCGAACGGGGACTCAGGTCGATTTCCATGACGACTGGGTGTCCAGGTTCGATGTCGGCTGCGTCTGCGGTCGAATGAAAATCCGACTCCGCCTGCAGGGCGGCGATCAGGGATTTGCGCGGGACTTCCGTACGCCGTGCCGTGTCGCCATGGACGCCTGGACGGGTGGAAACCACGGTCTTCAGGCACTGTTCCGCAGAGTTGTCTTTCCCGTCATGGCTGTGGTGGCAACGTTTTTCGAACAGGCTCCAGAGAGTTTTCGGAGTGGCGTTCAAGCTGCCGTGGTGCCCGACCTTATACAAGTCGGTTGCGGCCAGGAGTTTCTGATTTTCTTGTGCATCGGGCGATTCGAACAGCGCATAAGACCAGTTTTCGATTTGCGCATCGCCGGGAAAAAGAAGCTTCTTGCCGTTGACCTCGAACAGCAGAATCAGGCTCGTATTGTTCATGGTGTCGTCGAGAATCCGGACGATCTGCAGAGACTGCGAGCGATTCAGACGCTTGAGCCGATCTGTCACCCAGGTGGCATACGCCGGAGGCTGTGCGATCCGGGGGGCGTCGGGGAACAAAGGCTCATCGGTTGTCGCGGCGGGCGAACTCGCACGGGCCTGCAGTTGCCAGAACTCCGCGGCGTCCGTGGCGCGCTGCCGACGAATCGCATCGGACTGGTCGAGAGTGGGGGGGCCCAGGACTCGGACCTGAACTCCTGGAAGGACTTGTGAC
>JAFEBR010001178.1 GCA_018242565.1 Planctomycetota bacterium
ATCGCCGGCCTGCACATCCGCCATCAACACACATTCGGCCGACTGGTGATCTGCGGCGACTTTGATGCCGGCATCCATCTTCTGTCGGCGGACGGGCTGCCAATGTCCGTTTCTGCGAATCTCGGTATCCTCATTGGTCGTGCAATAAAAACCTTCCGGGAAGGCACCGTCCATGTCGGCAGCCACCAACTCGCAATCTCGCACATGCACGGGGACGGCGCCGTGACGGACGATACTCTTTAAGATCTGCTCCAGGCGGTCGGCGGAATCAGCCTCGATTTTCAGCCGGGCGAAACTCGGGTCTTTGCGATTGTGCCCAACCTGAATCTGCAGAATGTCATGTCGCCCGCCGAGCGCTGCGATTTCGTCAAGAACTTTCGGCAGGATCAGGCTGTCGATGATGTGTCCGGAAATTTCGACTTCTTCGACGAATCCCGACGTGCCACTTTGCATTCCCTGCGAGTTCATCGCGTCTCCCTGGCTGGATCAGTTCGGTTCGGTTCGGGAAAGTCGCGAACGCGACTCCCCGACGTCATGACATTGGACAGGATTACCGGACGCGGACTGCCACAGCAGACTATGGCAGATGGACGTGTGCTGTCACCCTCGGGCGTGGCTCGCGGTGCGCGAACCTCGTCCGTTGAGCACACACCCGTGCGACAACTCGCGGCCGATTTTTCGGAATTGTATCCCTCGACCGCGCGTGACGAACAGTCCCACGCCGGTTGTATGCCTTTCACCGACCCGGTACTCTTGGGGTATCGGGCACCTTTGCAGTCTCCAGGAGCAGGCAATCCGTGAAATGGCATTCAACGACGATTCTGTGCGTGCGCCGCAAGGATAAGGTGGCCATCGGTGGTGACGGACAAGTCACACTCGGGACCACCATCATGAAACACGATACACGAAAGATCCGCTGGGTTCTGGACAACAAGGTCCTGGTCGGTTTTGCCGGCTCGACCGCTGATGCGTTTGCACTGCTCGAGCGATTTGAAGCCAAGGCCAAGAATTACCCGGGGAACATCCCCCGTGCGGCCACAGAACTGGCCCGCGACTGGCGCACCGACAGGGTCCTGCGGCGACTGGAAGCTCTGATGATCGTCGCCAGCGATGAACACACCCTGCTGATCACAGGACAAGGCGACGTCATTCAGCCCACCGATGGAATTGTGGGC
>JAFEBR010000117.1 GCA_018242565.1 Planctomycetota bacterium
CCCTACATGGTGGGAGATTTCTTCGGGGGGATTCCCGGTTCCGCGAGCACCGTGGTTGGTCCTTTTGTGGAAAACACCGGCACAATTGCCAAGCAATTTCTGCTGGAAGGGTACCGCCAGGAGAACTTCAATGGCTCCACGATCATCATCCCGAACCAGCACTTTTACGGTCCCCCCGGAGGGGGAGGATTGGCAAGTGCTCCGGGGGTCGTGATCAGTTCGGGGGGAATTCTGCAGACGATTCCGGGTTTGGTCCGCACCGATGCGAATGGTCACGCGACATCGACCCAACCGCAGTTTCTTGCGCTTTCGACCGGACAGGCTCTGCCGATCGGCGCAGATGTTTTTGATCAGGGCAGTCAGATCTACGCCGTGCATGAAACGCTCAATATCGTGCTGCCCAATCCGGGAGAATCCGGGGCCGGTCTGATCGGGATTCCGAAGATCGCCGAAAATACGAGCCCCATGCCCCGTGATCGCGTGTTCTTCAACTACAGCGATTTTCGGGGCGTGCCGCTGACGATGACGGGGGTCAATGTCAGTCGTCTTACACCGGGCTTCGAAAAGACGTTTTTCGATCAGTCGGCTTCGATCGAAATGCGGTTTCCGTTTGCCAGTACATTGAACAACACGATTGTCGCCGACGGTCCGGCCTCGGCTGGCGACGTGCAATTTGGCGACATCAGCCTGACCGGCAAAGGACTGATTTACACCGATGAAGAGCTGGCACTTTCCGCGGGTCTGCAACTGGCGCTGCCGACCGCGAATGCCCTGAATGTTGGTCTGGCCGACGGTACGCGACTTGTTCGCATCAAAAATGAGAGTGTGTACCTGATGCCTTTTCTGGGGGGGCTGTGGACACCGGGAGATCGGTTCTACACCCAGGGGTTCCTGCAGTTTCAGGTTCCGGCGAATTCAAACGGCGTGTACGTCAACAACACGTTTAATGGCGGGCCGCTGACCGCGGCGGGGTCGATTCAGGATGTGCCTTACGTGTTCTGCGATCTGGGGACCGGGTACTGGTTCTTCCGTAACGACGAAGGATCTGGCATTACCGGGTTTTCAGGCACGGTCGAGATGCACTACAACGCGTCTCTCGGCACGTCTGAGACTGTCACGGCGGGGGCCTATCGGATCGGCAGCGCGGCCAACAGTGTCGAAATGCTGAACGGTGTGATCGGCGGCCATCTGTACTTCAATCAAAATCTCTCGGTCACGGCGGGCTACGCCTTTCCGTTCGGAAACCCGACAGACCAGTTGTTCACTGGCGAATTGCGCGTGTTCATGAACTACACGTTTGGCTCGCAGCGATTCCGCACGCCGCCGTTGCTGTAAGTTCGCCCGGGGTCAGAGCGCGACCAGCCTCTCTGCGACGAGCCAGGGGCAGTTCAGTTCTGATCCGACGTGATTACCCGGCTTCGCTGAACGTCTATGACGGTCGGCTGATGGCTGCAGAGGACATTGGCGAGTCGAGTTCCCCAACCGTGGAAACGCGAAGCGAGGCACCGGCCTGGTGGTCTCCGTAATCGCTGGTGCACAGGGCCCGTTCTTCCGCTGCCTGCAGGCATGCACTTCGGTCAGCCATTTTGGTGGTGTGGCACTCGTCAGTCTCGGTTCGCCAGCGTTTTACAGTCGGACCTGACGATCGGCAAAGGGGCTTGAGGCCCATATCAGGAGATCGTGCCCATCTGCCCGCAGGGCCACAGACCGTAGCAGCGAAAGCTGTCGTCGTGCCGGTTTCGCTTTGGCCTGACCATATTTTCGGCAGCGCAGGATTTGTCGGCGATTTTCCACACGACGGGCTTAGTTTTGAAAATGGTAGATGTTCTGGCCTCTTGTGTTTACATTAAGTTGATTAAAATGGTAATGTAGATCAGCATTGTGGTTGTTTTGGTGTCGAGAAGTCATTCGGAAGGGCTTGGGGGAGCATTGGCTTTTCCCGAGTCGTGGAATGGCCATCGATTTCCGACGCTGGAAGCAGTGGGGTTTACCGATTTCGTGAAACTCGATTCGCAAGGCTGATCATGACCTATCTGGGAATTGTCGCGATTGTCTGTGGAGCTGTGGGGGGAGTGACCTGGTTGCTTTTCCAGGTGGCCAGCGTGGCAACTTTGCACGCAGCCGCGAGCATCGAAGATGACGAGTTGTCGCGGTTCCGTATTGGCAACGAAGGCGTTCGACCCGCCAAGCGGGGCGAATCGAGTGTTCTGGCGGGGCCTGCTCCGGTTGTCACCGGGTCTGCGGGACGCTGGGAGCATTGTTGAGGGCGAGTCCAAAGTGCGTTTCGCTCGCGGTGAACTCGTGCCGTCACTGTGGTAGGGTGGATGTGTGATGCAGAGGCTCGGTCTGTCGCCAACTCTCTTTCGAAGCCGGGGATCGTTCGATAATGGATGAGATGTTTGCAGCCTGGATGAACCGTGTGATCGCGAACACACGTCAGCGCCACCTGCAGCGGGGCAGTTCCCTGCCAGACCCGACCGATAAGTTGAAATTGCTGTTTGCCGGGTACAATGGAACTCGGAATACAGGATCTGATGTGCGGGTCGAGGAGATGTTGCGGCAGGTGCGCCATCTGTATGGCGAACACCGTGTCGAGGCCACAGTCTTCAGTTTCATCAAGTCGTATTCGGCCGCTTACTTTGGCAACGCTCAGCAAGTCACTCCCGCGGTCACGTTTCCGCGGTACCTGGGGCAAATTGTGCCTCGTTTTCATGGCGTAGTGGCGTGCGAAGGTTCGACTTTCAAGAGCAATTTCTCGGATCTGCTCACGCTCATGATGGTCGGCGCCCTGGGAGTTGCCGCGGCCAGCGACAAACTGTCGATCGCCTACGGTGCCGAGGCTGGTCAGATGAATCCTTGGCCGAAGCGGTTGACCCGGGAAAACTGCCAGCAGTCGCTGGTGCTGACGCGAAACGCGGCCTCTCGAGACATTCTCGGTGAATTGGGGGTGCCGAGTGAACTTGGCACGGATACGGCCTGGACTTTTTCGCCGTTGCCGCCGGCTTATGGTCAGCAGCAGTTGCGAAATGCCGGGTGGCGTGGGGAACCGGTGCTGATTGTCTGCCCGATCAATCCGTTCTGCTGGCCCGTCACGGCATCGCTGACCAAGGGGATGGCACGCCTGCTGGGCTTTTACCGTCGCAGTCATTACGGCAGGATTTTTTTCTTCAATTCCGATCCGAGTGTCGAGGAGCGGTTTGAGCGGTATCTCACGGCCGTGGCCCGCGGGGTGGCTGCCTTTCGTCAGCGCACCGGTGTTTTCGTCGCTTTGGCCGCCAGCGAAGAAATCGATAATGTGGCAGTGCGGCGAATCGCCGCCAAACTGGGCGGGGCACCCACTTTCAGTTCCACAAATTACAACATCTACCAACTGGTGAGCATTTTTCGGGCGGCAGACCTGATGTTGTCTTCGCGATATCATGCGATCGTGACTTCCATGGCAGGCACTGTCGCATCGGCTGGTATCACCGTTGATGAACGGATTGCGAATCTGATGAATGAACGCGGACATTCCCGATTGCTGGCCGCCGTAGATGACCCCGACCTTGAAGCGCGGGTGGGGGACATGCTGGATGATCTTCAGGCGAATGCCCCGGCTGTGATTGCCGCGTCACACCGGGTGGTGGCGAAAAATCTGCAGATCATGGCCGGGATGGGGACGCGGTTCGTCGATTATGTGGGCCAGCGCTTTCCCAATTTTGAACCTCGAGTCCGTTCGCGATCGTGGGAGAATTATTTGCCGCCGTTGGGGCGTGAATTGCAATCACTGCTGGCGGATCAGTCGGCCGTACTCGGACCTGCGGCATCAGCGGACCAGACGATGGGACAGGTCTGTTCGCCTGTAGCCAATATGAACAGTGAATTCGCCGAAGGCTGCCCATCGCCGCTGGCAGTCTTATAGTTCCCCGTGCAATAAGGAGTCGTGATGGCGGGAGAGTTTCCAAGCAGGCCGAGTCGATTTACGCCACGACTCATTGGGTTGGGGCGCGTCCTCGGAATTGCGGGGGTGATCGGTCTGCTGCTGAATTCGGCTGCGCTGCTGTACGCGGCACCTGAGGCACTGCGGCCGAATATCATCTTTATGCTGGCCGATGATCTCGGGTCGCACGACGTCGGTTGGCGCGGTGGCGAAATCAAAAC
>JAFEBR010001179.1 GCA_018242565.1 Planctomycetota bacterium
CCCGTGCGATACAGGCGATGGCCGGGGACCGAACTGAACGGATGGGGAACGAACTTCTCGCGGGTCAGTTCCGGCTGATGCAGATAACCCCGCGCCAGGCCGTCGCCCCCGATGTACAGTTCGCCTGCCACGCCGAGTGGGACTGGGTTCTGGAATTCATCTAAGACATACAGTTGGACGTTGCGAAGTGGATCGCGTCCAATGGGAACAGATCTGCCTATGTCGGACAGTTGTTCGACTCGATAAAAACACGCCGCGACCGTGGCCTCAGTGGGCCCATATCCATTGAGGAACCGTCGGCCGGGCAGCCAGTGTGCAGCGACATGGTCCGGACACGTTTCACCAGCACAGCACACGGTCTGCAGGTCGGGTAATTCCGCCGCTGGCAGGTTCGCCAGGATTGAAGGCGGAAGTGTGACGACTGAGACCCGCTGTTGCTGCAGGAGCGCGATAAATTCTGGTCCTGGGATGAGCTGGGTGCGTGGCGCCAATACGAGTTGGCAGCCGGCCGTCAAAGCTCCCAGAATTTCGTACACCGAGGCGTCGAAACTCAAATTGGCGAATTGCAGCACACGACTGTCCCGTTGCAATCCCAGGACATCCGGCAATTGTCGCATCAGGTTGGTGACGCCGCGATGTTCGAGCAGGGCTCCTTTCGGATTTCCCGTCGACCCAGATGTATAGATGACATACGCCAGGTTTTCTGGTCGAGCACGGCCGACGGGATTGTCTTGACATTGGCTCGAAAAATCCTCCTCGTCCAGGCAAAGAATCTGGGCGGTCGTCGGCGGCAGGGTGGCGCGAAGTGTACTCTCGGTGAGCAGGACAGCAGGTTGGCTGTCGTCGAGCATGTATTGCAACCGCGGCGTCGGGTACGCCGGGTCCAAGGGCACGTAAGCGCCGCCGGCCTTGAGAACTCCCAGGATGGCAACGACCATCTCTGGCGAACGCTCGACACACAGGCCGACCCGTGTTTCTGGTTGCACTCCCCGTGCGATCAGCCCATGAGCCAGTTGGTTGGCGCGGCGATTCAACTCGGAATACGTCAACTGACGGTCTTCGA
>JAFEBR010001180.1 GCA_018242565.1 Planctomycetota bacterium
GGATATTTAATTTCCAGACGACCCGTGGAATTTGTTCGAACCCTTTTCATCTTGGGCTACCCCTTAACACATCTGCCGTTTCTGGCTCGTTCAGAGCGCTCTGTGCTTGCGGCCCCGCCTTGGGTTGGTTTGAACGACTGGCGAATCGGCCGGCTGGGTTGGTTTTTTGTTTTTTGGATTGGGTTCGCCGCCACAATCACTCATTCGGCTGTCACTCACGCGGGGGCGGTACACCCCACGGTTGTCCACGAAGCTAGTGGCCACTTGATCGATGATGGTCGGCTCGGGGTGTGGGCGGACCACTGCTCCGTGGACGGCGTCGGTTCCGTTGATCTCGGAGAACACCCCGAAGCAGCGCCTCCTGCCATTCCTGATCCGGCAATTCCCTTAGTGGGGTTCGCCGACGTTCATGATGCGGACGCGTCGGACCCCACAGTGCTCTCCATCGGAAGCGACGCAGAGGCCCCCGCCACGCTCGATACCGCCGCTCACCATCAGGCGCTGGCGGCTACGGCGCGGCAGCGATTCCCTGGCAACGAGCTGGCGCCCGACTTCCCGCCCCTTGGCGAACTCGTTGGCCCACCACGCACTCCTTGTCGGCTGTTAAACCGAGCTATTGCGGTCGAAATCCGCAACCGGATCTCCCGTTGACCGATACGACCACGCGATTTCTCAGTCTTGTTCGAATCATGATTCCCGTTCCGGATCGCGATTCCGAGCGCGACTGTTGTGTGCCGATGCGGCTCATCGCGTGATCGCCCGTCTATCCGAAGAACGACAAAATACTTTCACTCATACGACCGAAAGAAACACAACCATGTTGAAAACCTTCAAACACGCAATGTTGACCTGTGTCGCCGTGGCCTCGGCCCTGTTGGCCTCGGCTTCGTCTGCCAGCGCTGGCATTGTTGTCGACGAATATTACCAGGGAGTCTTTACGTATGGATACGATCCGTTTGACTCTTCCGCCAACGATTCAATTACCACCGGGCCCTTAAGCACTTCGTCGAGCAACGGGTACGCCGACATCACAAGTTCCGAAACGACCGCCACCAGAATCGCTTACAGTTATTCCGTGGGACTGAACGGCAACTTCGACAATTTCGGATATGCATACGCGTATCAAGACGTTTTTTTCCACGTGACGGCGGACACGTCGTTCGCCTACAACCTGTCGGCGTTCGATCTTGCGTCACGCGCCTCTTTCAACTACGCGTATCTTATTGATAATACAACCAGCACCTACATCTTTGAGAACCCTTTTCCTGACAATGAGCTGGGTGCCGGCTTCACATTCAGCGGAATTCTGCTTGCGGGGCATGACTATGAGTTTCATACTTTTGCGGAACCCGTAGTGTACGGCCTGTATGGTTCGACAGCATTTGAGATGACGGGGAGCAGCGCGTTGACACTGGTTCCCGAACCGTCGGCGTTCGCCCTGTCGTCCCTCTTGCTGGGCGCGTTCGGCGTGACTGGCATGGTCAAACGTTTTAAGCGGAACGCGGCCGCCGTTGAGGTTCGCTGACGCCTGTTGTCCTTCGTTGATTCCACCCCGCAGGTCCCTGCCCCGTTCCTCCGAGCCCGTTCTTCCCAGCACGCTCGACACCGCCGTTCACCATCAGGCGCTGGCTGCTACTACGCGACTGTTGTTAGCCGATGCGGCTCATCGCGTGATCGCCCGTCGATCCGAAGAACGAAAAAATCCGTTCACTCATACGACCGAAAGAAACACAACCATGTTGAAAACGTTCAGACACGCAATTTTGACCTGTGTCGCCGTGGCCTCGGCCCTGTTGGCCTCGGCTTCGTCTGCCAGCGCTGGCATTGTTGTCGAC
>JAFEBR010001181.1 GCA_018242565.1 Planctomycetota bacterium
CCATGTCGCGCTACGGCAGACGGAACTGGAAATGACTCCCGAACATCTGCTTGTGGAACGACCTCGTGAACCAGGCTCGAAGTCGGAGTTGTCAGAAGACTCCGCCGTTGACCTGCGAGAATGGCATCTCAAGTCGGCCAGGATGTTGCTGGCGGCTTCTGATTGGAGTGGTGCGCTGTGGCGTCTCAATCGCGTGCTCGAGTCTGCGGCGGATGATGTGGAAGCGCGCCTGGATCGTGCCTGGGCCTTGAGTCACTTGGGGCGATTCGACGATGCCCGGATTGACTTACGACTGTTGAGCGAGGGGGGAGATCGAGGCCGGGTCAAAAACTGGCTTTCCAGTCTGACCCAGGCGGCGTCGGCCCGGCACGAATGGTCTGTGATGCTGCCCTTTGTTGACGCATGGATTGAATTGTCGCCGCAAGATGACCTGCCCTATGCCTTGCGATGTGAAGCCTGGGGCGGGTTGGATCGGCCCGCAGATGCTGCGCAGGATGCGTATCGCGTGGCTGAACTCCTGGAGAACAATGAGCGGCTGTTGTCTGCTTGTTTTGAACAGATCCAGTTGGGAAATCTGGTGTTGGCTGATGCGCTTCTGGAGAAAGCCAGTCGACGGCCGGATTTTCCGTTGTCGTACTACCATTATCTGGCGTTGGGGCGATTAAGACGGAATGACCAGGCCGGCTATCGCGCCCTGGCCTCGCAATGGCTGGAGCGACTTCGCGGAAACCACAATCTGTCTGCCGGGGAACTGAATTCCGTACTCTGGATTTTTACGCTCGCTCCGGATGCGGTCGATCAGTGGGAGGGTCTCTTAGAATTGGGCCGAAAGGTCGTGGGGCAGAGTCCCGCGGGGAATAAGCACCAGGTGTTGAATACCCTGGGAGGGCTGCAGCTTCGGGCGGGTATGTATGACGCTGCCATCGAAAGCCTGAACTCAGGTTTACAACATGCGGAGGGACAGGGCGTTTACCAGGACTATGTGTTCCTGGCGCTATGTTCCGCCCGCCTCGGTCGTATCGAGGAAGCACGCCGTTATTGGCAGGAGAGCCAGAGCGAGCGAGTGGCCGGTCAGCAGAATGTCTGGAGTCGGCTGGAGTTTGCCATGTTCCAGCAGGAATTGGCTGCACTTGTAGGCCGCTGAATCAGCGCGGCCAGCCGGAAATCAATGCTGC
>JAFEBR010001182.1 GCA_018242565.1 Planctomycetota bacterium
CGGGGCCCATTGTTCGCCACAGTGGGACGGATTTTGAACGGACACTCGTCCAAAACCGTGACAAGTGTCTGCCAGAACGGCAGGCCTGGTGGACCAGCGATCCTCATCCATAGGCTCGGGCTTTTTTTCTAAAAAAATTTTGGCCGAGTTTTGGAGCTTTCTCGCTTGTAGGGAGAGCGAGTTGCGCTCAGGCGGAAGTTACGCGGGTCGAGACTCCGGCGCCAGGAACTGTCATCCAGGACGACGGGGTACGTGTCACTCGCGGAATCGCCGCGATTGAGACGGACGGTACAGACACATTCCACGAGCTACAGCGGGACCACACTCATGATTACTCTCAACTGGCGGGCGGCAGTCGAGGCACTCGGGCAGAAACTGGCATGGCGGGCCCGCCTGCGTCCCCGGTTGCGACGAATGAGTTACCGCGTGAGTCCCTGGAAAAACCTGGCCGCGTTCGTCGAACCGCTCGAAGGTCGGCAATTGTTGACGACGATTACAGTGACGACCGCATCCGATGCCATTTCGCATTCCGGAGTTTCACTGCGAGACGCGATCAACACCGCGAATAAAGACACGGTGGCCGACACGATTCAATTCGACGCTGCGGTCAATAACCAGACAATTCTGCTTTCACAGGGCGAATTGCTGATCACGACCCCCATCACCATCACTGGATTAGGGGCGACGCACCTGACAATCCATGGGAACAACGCCTCGCGGATCTTTGATATCGCGAACACCAGTTCCAATGTGAATGTCACGATCACAGGCATGACGCTCCAGAATGGCAACGGTGTTGGGGCGAATGCCAGCGGGTCCGGGGGCGCCATCTACAACACAGAAACCCTGACCATCGAAGACTGCGTTATCACGGTCAACACGGCGTATGGAACCACGACCTCCGAAGCGGTGGGCGGGATCTACAACACAGGCAAACTGACGTCGAACAACAACGTCATTTCGTCGAATTACGCCTACGGTTTCGAACCGGTCGGAGGCGGTTCAAACGGAGGGGCTGCCACCGGGGGGATTCGCAACACGGGCACGTTCAATTCGACAGGGGACACAATCCTGGCGAACTATGCCTACGGCGGTGACGGTGGTTACGCAGACGAAGAAGGCGGAACAGGTGGTAATGGCGGCAGGGCAACTGGCGGAATCAATAACTCAGGCACGTTTACGTCCCAGAACGATTCCTTCTCGCTGAATGTCGGTGTTGGCGGGAATGGTGGGTTAGGTGGGACTGGTGGCAGCGAATTCATAGGCGGTTTTGGCGGCACTGGGGGCGATGCCGCAGGCGCCGTTTACAACTCTAAGTTATTAAATTCGACAAACGACATCATTTCGTCGAACACTGGCACTGGCGGCACTGGAGGAAGTGGCGGTTTCGGCAGCCAAGACAACCCTGGTGGTAAGGGTGGAAATGGCGGTTTCGGAGTAGGCGGCGTTCTCAGTTCAGGGACGACAACATCCACAATTTCCGGCGATACGCTTACAAACAACTATGGAAACGGCGGCAATGCCGGAAAAGGCGGTAACGGTGGCCAAGGTAAGACGACTGATGAATACAACTACGCCGGCGGCGACGGAGGAGCAGGTGGCATCGGTGGCATTGGTGCGGGTGCAGTTTGTGTCCGGTCTGGCATTTTGGAATCGACGA
>JAFEBR010001183.1 GCA_018242565.1 Planctomycetota bacterium
ATGCCACGTCGCGGAAGAAACTGGTTGAAGCCGCGGTTCAGTTCTGCCTGCGGGGTCTGGGACTGACCGAACAGGCCATCAAGCAATACTACAATCCGCAGGCCCTGGCCCTGCTGGAAGAATAAGCGATTCCCCGTTCACAGAACCCACTTGTGTGTAAGTGCACACGGAATCAGACACGAGGAGTGATTTTATGAGCGAACTTCCGACAAACCCGGCGGCACCAATTCCCGCAGCGGCCTCTCCGGATGCGGCGGCAGGCTCGCCGACGGCGGCCCCCGCCTCGGCACCCCGCATGCGGGTGTGGCCGGCTGTTCTGATTATCGCAGGTCTCTGGGCGACGAAAATTCTGCCGGGCTGGCTGATTCCGGGAACCATCGCCTCTTTCATGGTGTCCATGTGGGGACCCATGTTTATGACCATCGTGTTTCTCCTGTGGTGGATCTTTGCCAGCCGCCTCCCCTGGAAAGAGCGCTTCCTGGTACTGGGAGCTTGTCTGGCCACGGCCGCCGTGGCGATCTATGCCTACCACCCGTCGATGAAAGAAATGGGGGGTATGTCGATTTCGATTGGAGTGGTGCCGCTGGTCGTCTCCTTCTGGGGCGCCTGGTTGCTTTGTACGCTTTTGGTGAGCTGGCCCATACGACGTGCCGGGTTATTCGTCCTGTTTGCCCTGGTGTGGGGATATTTTGCCCTGGTCCGTCTCGATGGCATCGACGGTGCGTTTCAATCCACGATGAATTTCCGCTGGAATCCGACGCCGGAAGAACTGTATTTGAAACAGGCGTCGTCAGCGCAGCCCGTTGCGACCCCCGTCGAAGAATCGTCTGAGGTCCTGACGCTCGACGCCGAAGATTGGCCCGGGTTCCGGGGAGCTGAGCGCGATGGTGTCCGCTCGGGCATTCAGATCGACACCGATTGGTCGTCACATCCGCCGCGGGAATTGTGGCGCAAGCGCGTAGGCCCAGGTTGGTCTTCGTTCGCCGTCGTGGGGACGCGTGTGTACACCCAGGAACAGCGGGGTGAAGTCGAGGTGGTGGTCTGTTATGACGCCGCGACAGGAAAAGAGCTCTGGAAACACAGCGACAAGGTGCGCTTTGAAGAAGCCATTGCCGGTCCAGGACCCCGCGCGACACCCACCTTCGCGGAAGGTCGCATTTATGCGCAGGGTGCGTCGGGACTGTTGAATTGCCTGGATGCCGTTACGGGACGGCAGATCTGGACGGCTGATATCGAACACGATTCGGGTGCGAAGCGCCCCACCTGGGGCTATTCGGCTTCCCCACATGTGGCCGCGGGAATCGTCTCGATCTATGCCGGAGGTCCGAACAAGAAAAGCGTGCTGGGTTATGACGCCGAGACAGGCGAGCTGAAATGGTCTAACGGCGAAGGCGAATTCGGCTACTGCTCGACCCAGCTCTCGCGCATCGAGGGCGTCGATCAACTGCTGGTGTCGACCGATCAGGGGGTCTCATCGTTCGCCCCGGCGGATGGCAAGCTGTTGTGGCATTTCGACTCGCGTCTGGAAGGAGGCATGGCCCGTGTCGTGCAACCGGCCGTGGTGGGGGGAACCGACGTGCTGATCGGTACGGGATTCGGCAACGGCACCCGACGCTTTCATGTCAGTCAGGAACAAGGCGAGTGGCAGACCAAAGAAGTGTGGTGGAACCAGACCTTCAGTCCCTACTACAACGATTTCGTAATCCATCAGAACTTTCTGTATGGATTCAACAACAACTTCTTCGTGTGCGTCAATCTCGACGATGGCAAGATGAAATGGAAGGCCCGGGGTTACGGGAATGGCGAAGTGCTGCTGCTGGCCGAGCAGGGA
>JAFEBR010001184.1 GCA_018242565.1 Planctomycetota bacterium
AGACCCGGAATTCAAGATAACGACCGTTGGTCAGGAATCCGGGGGGCAACGAGAAACTCAGCGAAAAATCGCCGTACACGCCTGGCTGGAAGTCGCTGCGGTACAACTGCCGCTGCGTCAGGTAGGTCACCGTCACCGGATTCCCTTCCGACGTGATGACCTCGATATTGCAGACGGGGACTGACGCGTTATTGCCATAACTATCAATCATCAATCGAAATGTGGCAGTGTACACGCCAGTGAGATTCGTCAGATACGGACCGAACGTCTGATACTGAGGAATGTCTCCAAAAACCGGCGACGTCCACCAGCCATCGCTGTCCGCCCGACCCGTATTGTGAAAGGGGATTTGTTCCGCCTCGAAAACCATCGGCGGCGGGACATTTCCGAGAGTGTTGAAGTTGGCATCGCCGGTCACAGTCAGCACGTGAGTCACGGGATCAATGCTGGTTGTCACACCGGGGAACGACCCTTGAACGGAGAAGGTGACAGCCGACGCCGGCGTCTCGACATCGCTCCAGTAATCGTCCAAATCGACGCTGGCCGCCCCGCCTTCGGGGAAACTGAGATCGGGCAGGCCGCTCAGGCTCGGCTGATCATTGACTGCCGCGATCGTGATGGCGACGGTCGCGACATTGCTGGTCAACGCGCCGTCACTGATCTGGTATTGAAAACTGTCTGAACCGTTGTAGTCAGCCGCCGGCGTGTACGTGAGCGTTCCATTTCCATTATTCACAAGTGTGCCGTGGAGCACATCGGTGATGACCGCCACGCTGACAGGCACGACGGGACCATCGGAATCCGAGTCGTTACCGACGACATTCACGATGCCGCTTGTGTCTTCGTTCACATTCAGAACGTCGTCCACCGCCAGCGGCGACTGATTGGCGGATACATTCACGACGACAAAATGCTCCGTTGTATTACCGAACTCGTCAGTGACGGATGTGGCGACAGTGTAAACTCCCGGAGTGGAATAGATATGGCCGAGATTGAACGTGTGGTCGGGGTGAATGACCAGCGATTCTGGTCCGCCCCCCTCGCCATAGTCGACAGTGGCTGTCCATGCTCCTGAGTCGCTGTCTGTGAATCCGCCGGGGAGTGAAAACTCGTTCCCGGCTGCCACCGCATACCGTCCCCGGCTTCCCTGGCTGAAAATCGCCTGGATTTCAGGCTGCGACAAAACGCGCTCGTAGATTCCAACCTCGTCGATCTTGCCATCGAAGGCCCGGACGCCGTTCGTGCTGTGCGCGCCAATGCTCCAGACAGCGGCGGGATTGTAGAATACAGACGTCGCGCCGACATACTGTTCGGCCTCCAATTGCCCATCGACAAAGCCGCGCATCGTCGTGCCATCCCAGGTCATCGCGACGTGGTGCCATTCGTTGAACGCAAAGGTATCGGTGCTGTTCAGTACGGGACGGGCTCCATTGTCAAATCCCAAAATGAACACGAACCGCCCCGTATTGCCCGGCCCGAGGATCGCGAACGCATGGAAGGGATCTCCAGGCAGCGCGTCTTTGCTCAGGATAATCGCGCCCTCCGAATCTGGGTGGCTGCCGGCGCTGTTCGCATAGACCCAGGCATCCGTGGTGAACACTTGCGGCTCAAAAGCGCCTTGATCGGGAATTGCCACATACTGGCCAATCACGGAGCTGAACGCAAAGGCCTGACCGACTTTCCCGCCGCCGGAAGTCCCCGCGTTGTTTACGAACGAACCGTCGTGACCATCCGCCCAGTCGTCGGCGTCCCCTTCTGCCCGATACCAGCTCACGAGATCGTCGATCGTCACTTTGGGCGCCTGGTTGGCCGTCACGGTAACCGCGGCTCCAGCGACGGTATTGGGACTGGTGTTGAGCCGCGCGCTGATTGTCTGGGTGCCATTGTGCCGGTACTGAATCGTGAAGGTCTTCACTCCCTGATCAGCGGGCGTGAACGTGTAGTCTGCGGGCAGCACGGCCGTGGGATCGGAACTGGCCAGATGCACCGTCCCCGAAAAGTCCGTCAGCACGGCATGGCTGCTGTCACGTGCGGTGACGGTGACGGTCACCGGGCTGCCACTGGTCGCCGTGGCCGGCGCGGTGACCATCAGGTTTGGGTTGGCCGGCGCGGCAAGATTCAACAACACGTTGAGGCTATTGCCAGTGCCGCTAAGCCAATTTGTGTTGACGAGATCGGGAGTGCCGTCGCCGTTGAAGTCTCCCGCCGCCAGTCCGGTGGGGTTGCCACCGGTCGCAAACGTGACCGGAGACGCCAATGTCCCGTCCCTGCGCCCCGCGAGAACGGCGACGGCATTATTGCCGTAAAGCGGAGTCGCCACGTCGAGAATTCCGTCGCCGTTGTAGTCGGTGATCGCCAGTACGAAGGGGTTCGACGGCAGACCATACGTCTCGGCCGGTTGAAACGTGCCATTTCCGTTGCCCCGCAACACGCTCAGACTCGGACCGAAATCATTGGACACCACCAGATCCTTGAAGCCGTCCCCATTCAAGTCGGCAATCTGCACACGGAACGCGTAGCTTCCACAAGCGTAATTGACCACCGGTTGAAACGTCCCGTCGCCGTTACCCAACAGGACGCTCGCATCGTTGCTGTCGTTGTTCGCGGTGACCAGGTCAATCCAGCCGTCGCCATTCAGGTCGTCCCCTGCCATTTCATACGGACTGGCGTTGGTCGCATAGGTATTGCCGGTGGAGATGAAAGAGCCGCTGCCGTCGCCGAGATAGATGAAGATCGAGTTGCCGCTGCGATTGGCGACGGCCAGGTCGAGCTTCCCATCGCCATTCAAGTCTTTCACGACCACTGAGTTGGGATTCGCGCCGGCAGCGACCGTTGCGACCGGTCGGAACGTACCGCTGTGATCATTGTTGTTCAGGAAGATGCTGACGGAATTGCTGTAATAGTTGGGGGTCACCAGGTCTGGGCTACCATCGTTGTTGATGTCGGCGACAGTGACCGCGTCCGTGTAATTGCCGGCGGCGTACCCGGTCTCCGGGCCGAATGTGCCGTCGCCCCGTCCCAGTAATACGCTGAGGTTCCGGTCCTGGTTGCGAGCGTTCGCAGCCACCAGATCCAGGATTCCGTCGCCGTTGAAGTCGGCCGTCGATACGACGTACGCCGGGCCGGTGACCTGCAGCGTCGATGCGCCGCCAAAGACGACCGGGGGGGGATCGGCGGCTTCCAGCTTCATCACAAAAATGTCCGAATTGGCTTCGCTGGCACTCGTGAGATTGAATACGCCTGCGGTGGCGTCGAAATCCACAGTCCCGCGGAAGTAGCCGGTCGCATAGACGGCTCCCGCAGGCCCTGCGGCAATGCCGTTGCCGATATCCGAATAGATCCCACCGACGTTCCGGGCGCTCACGAAATTGCCCGAGGGATCGAGTTCCCAAATGAAGCCGTCGCCTGTCCCATTGACGTAAAACGAGCCTGCGCCGGGGTCAAAATCGTCCGTACCGGAGAAGTAGCCCGTTGTCCAGACATGGCCGGCGTTGTCCACGGCAATCCCATTGCCCGCATTGCCGCCTCCCCCATCAACGTAGCGGTCCCAAACAGAGTTGCCGGAACTGTCGAGCTTGGTGACGAACGCATTGTTGCCCTCGTGACCGGTGTTGATGCCCCAGCGACCTGTGGTATACACATTGCCTGCATCGTCCACGGCAATGTCCCGCCCGCCTTCCGGATAGGCTGTCCCCCCCAGATTCCTGGCCCACACAAAGTTGCCGGCATTGTCGAGCTTGAGAACGAACATGTTGGTGTTGTTCGTATCAAGACTGTCCAGCACATGACTGCCTGGTCCGGGATCAAAATCAAGTGCGCCACGGAATTCACCGGTGACATGCACGTTCCCGGCGCCATCAACATCGATCCCCC
>JAFEBR010001185.1 GCA_018242565.1 Planctomycetota bacterium
CGCGGTCGGAATCGACCAATCCTGTCTCAAGCCGGTCACCGCAGGCTGATGGCCGGTTTCGGTCAGTGATCACGGCGTGCGCGATCGTCGCTCAGTATGACCGACGCGTCCGGAAAATCTGCCGGGTTCAGCGTACTGCCCTGCCGCTCGTGAGACCCCCCAGTTCCTGAGCCCCGGCCTTTCAAGTCGACCACAATGCCTGTAAAGGCACGAGCCAGAGCTTGTCGCCGAACGGAATGATCTGGTCACCGGTATAAAGCACCACTCCCCCAACGAACTTCTTGCCGAGTCGATCACGCAATGCTTGGAGTGCAGCGAAGTCCGACACCGTGGCGCTGGCACTCGCCTTCACTTCGGCGCCAGCGACCGAGCCGTCAGCCCGTTCGAGCACCAGGTCAACTTCCGATCCGCTCGTGGTACGGAAATGGTTAAGCGTGATTTGTGGATCAATCCAGGAAATCTGCTTGCGCAATTCGCTCACGACAAACGATTCTAGCATCCGCCCGAACAACATGCGGTCGTCGGCCAGACGCCGCGCATTCGCGCCGACGAGATGACAAGCCAGTCCCGTGTCAACCAGGTGAAGTTTGGGAGCCTTGACCAATCGTTTTCCAAGATTCGGCGACCACGCCGGCAGACGGTGCACCAGAAACACCGTTTCCAACAACGAAAGGTAGCGGGCCAGCGTCGTATGCGGCAGCCCGGCGTCGCGCCCGACGTCCGCCAGATTCAACAATCCCGATGCGCGTGCTCCCAGAAGTTTGAGCAGGTTCGGCAACGCTTGAAGCGCGTCCACCCGCGCGAGATCGCGTACGTCCCGGAGCAGAATCGTGGAAATGTAGGACGCGAACCACGCGGTTCGGCGCGCCTCCGACTTTCTTTGCATCGCTTCCGGATAACCGCCGCAAACCAGCCGCGCCGCAAGGTCATCGGCGGATGCCGTCAGCTTCGCCTTCGCCAGCGTGCCGGCGAACAGTCGCTCCAAGAAACGTTCGCGTTGGCCTGCGAGTTCGCCGGCCGAGAATGGAAACAGTGGAACGACCTCCATCCGCCCGGCCAACGACTCCGAAAGGCGGGGCAGCGTCATCACATTCGCCGAACCGGTCAGCAGAAACCGGCCGGGGCTCCGATTCTTGTCCACCGCGAGCTTGATGGCGGGAAACAGGCCGGGCGCTTTCTGAATTTCGTCGAGGACGGCCGGCCCTTCCAAATTGCGTATGAAGCCGGTCGGGTCTCCCACGGCCAGCGCGAGCGTCGCGGCATCGTCCAGCGTGTAATATTGCGCCCCGCTCTGCGCCGCCATTGACTGGGCCAGTGTCGTCTTCCCTGTCTGCCGCGCACCGTTGAGCAGCACCACCGGCGTGTCCCCCAGCGCTTCCCGAACCGCGTGTTCTATATTTCGCCGAATCATGGTGATATTTTCACCACTTCGTGGTGAATTTGCAAGGCAACATACAGACAAAGAGTTGCGTCCCCTTTTGTCTATCTATCCCGGAAGAAGCGGTGCACGGGGACACAGGTGCATCGGTAAAAGCTGGAGAAAGGTCGTCCCGGCGCGCCGGGACAAGAGTCGTACAAGGCAAGACCTAGCCAGTCACCTTGGCCCCGAGTGATGCGGTTTGTCGGGCAACCGGCAGGTCGAAGCGTTCACAGGTGTACAACCACGCTGTGTATTGAGCTCCGAAAGCACCCTTTTGTGGAGGCCGACCCCGCGCTGCGCGAGAGAGGAGAACAGGTGAGAGCAGAACAGTAGAGGCGAGTCCGGCATGTCTCCCACGGAGTCGAAGACCACACGCACGGTTGGAAACCCTTCGCGCGGAAACCGAGAGACCCCGGAGAGATCCGTCGCTTCCATGGCGGCGGATCGGTCGGAGAAGGCGCGATGTCACAAGTCCGACATGCACATCGTCGGGGAGTCATGCAGCTCCATGGCAAAAAATGTCACAGTACCGAAGAAACCGGCGAACAAGGGCGATGTGCCACCGTCGGCGGAGTCGGTGGAGGGAAGGGGGCTGACCAAGGAGAACACCTCGCCATCGCTACTGGACCGGACACAGGGCCGGAACGCGGACGGAGCTCCGTTCGTAGCCAGGTCGCGCGGATTGTGGGGTGTACGGCAAGCGGCACAAACAGATCGGAAGTTGAAGTTCACCTCGCTGCTGCACCACATCACGTTGGATCTGCTGCGGGCGAGTTTCTTCGAG
>JAFEBR010001186.1 GCA_018242565.1 Planctomycetota bacterium
AATCCATCCCAATGACCTCATCGAGATTGGAATCCACTTTGATAAAGTCCCTGCCGAGGCTGTCGGCAACTGGCCGCAACGCCTCGTATCGTTGCACAAACACGTCATGATCTTTCCCCGTGGCGTCCTGCCCGTGCGAGCCTACGTTGTTATAAACGAAATGCGTTATGTGGTATTCCTCTGGGGCGCGATCACCCGAATGATCGTAGTAGTTGCTGAAGGAATCGATGCCGCCTGAAAAACCGGCCATCACGCCCGTGGCGGGCGTCGGCTCGCCTCTGTGCGTTGCAACGGGTCTGATGCTAATGGAATGTAGCGAAGGGCAGAACTCCGTCAAAATAGGCATCAGATAGTGTGTGACGTTGTAGTAGAGCCTACTGGACATGGAGCCTTCGACGATCATGTCCTGGCCTGCCCGCATGGCGGGAAGCAAGCAGCTCACGACAGCCGCGTCCATCGAGTTGACCGCAAGCATGTCTTGATATTTGAGGTCAACCTCAAACCAAAGCGTACGCTCCTGCCCATCTGTGTGGATCACGTTGCTGATTCGGCGTTTGGCGTCAACAATACTTGGTTGGCTTGCGTAGATACGAAACACGGTCATCCTCCATTGGCGTTATGCGTATTTCCGTGCTCGGCCATGTGCAATTACACGGAGTGCGGCGAGTTGGCCGCCGACATTGTGAGCGCAGCGACCAGCGCGCGTCGCTGAACCAGTAACGCTATCACGGTTACGATAAGTGCCAGCGTCATGGCTATTCCGACATTGAGTGCGTTATGGTCAGCCTCCGGCGAACTGAGCACCCGATACCCGATCATCGCGACGACCGTCAGTGCCATTGGCCACATGAACAAGCGGGCGTAGGACGCGAAGGAACAATCCAGGAGCGGCAAACATATCCGCAGCGACCACGCGGAAAACAGGAGGGCGCAGACGGAATAGGTCATCGCGACAGCCTCAAGTCCGTACCACACCGACATCGTCAGTCCGGCGATCCACACTACCGCGAACTGGGCCGCGAGACGAATTTGTACGTCGGTGCGACCGAGTGCCATCAAAAATGTGCCCACTATGGCCGTCACTGGCTGTAATGCCGCCGCCGGAGCAATCAGCGCGAAAACAGGAGCAGCGTGGACCCATTTGTGCGACAAGAGCAGAGTAAAGGTCGGCTCACTTGCCACGGCCACCAGGCCAACCGCAGGCAATAGCACCATCGCCAAAACCCGCGTCAGCAATACAAACAGAGCAGTCAACTGCGCCCTGTCCTCGCGAATGGCCGCGACATGCGGATAAAGCGAGTATTGGAGCGGTCCCGTCACGAGCATGAAGGGCAGCCGGGCGAACTGGAAGGCCATTGCGTAGACACCGACAGGACCGGCACCGTTCACTTTTCCGATCACCAAGTTTTCGAGCGAGCGACTGGCGGAGGATATCAAACTCATGCCGAGCAGATTGCGACCGAATATGACATGCTCCCAAGCGTCGTGAAGGTCGAACATGAGACGCGGCCGATAGGGTGAGCAGGTCAGCGTGAGCGTAAGCCTTACCGCATAGAAGACGATCTGTTGCCAAACGAGAGCCCAGACCCCGGAGCCAGCAATCGCCAGAGCTACGGCTGCTCCAAGACTTGTACACATCGCGACGATTTCAGTGGCAGCGATGGTTCCGAACCGTGCCTCCTTTTGGAGACAAGCGCCAGGAACCATTGTGAAAGTCTGTAAAGGGATAATCGCAGCAAGCGTAGCGAGCATTGGCGTCAGCCGAGGTTCGCTCAAAAAGAAAGCGACCAGTGGCGACAGTAAGGCCACGCCAGCCGCACCTACGATCCCAAGGCCCACGGAAAGCCAAAAACACATATGCCAGGCAGGGTCATTCGTTCGACTCGTGCGGACGAGCGAGTTGCCAAGACCCGCATCGGCGAGGAGCATTACGAAGAGAATGACCGGCATCGCCATCGCCGCCAGCCCGTAATCGACCGGCGAAAGTAGCCGAGCAAGCACTGGAACGGAAACGAACTGAACGATTAGCCTCAGTACGTTGACGAAGCCGATGAATGCCGTGCCCCTGACGATCTTCGCGATGGACAACTACGACCGCCGTTCTTTGCTCTTCACACCACAGAGGCCGCCCATCTGGCCGAATGCAACGCGGATCAAATCGCCCGGGAGCATCATCGCGGCCGCCGGATCAGACCGGCCCAAGCGTGCGATCTGTTTAGGCAAACGAGCAGGATGTTTCACGAGGTTTCTCAGGACATGGAAGGCGAGTTCTCTCCGGTAGTAGATCACTTCCTTGTCGTTCAACCGTTTACTTTCGGGTGACAGCCTGACCATCTTTGAGATAAGGCGGTGCGCCAGGACTTGATCCACACGGATTGCGATGCATTTCGGGCTATCCCACTCGAAGTTTCCGAAATACATATTTACGCCGCCACCACACTCCACGCAGTTATCCAGATCAAAGCCGATGCGGCGTGCCTTTGACGCAAGCATCGAGAAGAAGAGCACATCTTCTCCGGCCGCTCTTAGTTTGGTATTGAAGCGAAGGTCGGTAGCCACGGTCCGCTTATAGACAACTGTCGATGCCTGCGTTGGGAACTCTTTGACGATCAGACCGCAAATCTGGTCTGCCGCAATTTCTGCAACGCCTGATTTGCGACCAGAGCAAGCGATAGCTCTCCCCGTCTCTGGGGCACACTCGGCAAGATAGGACGTGTGGTGTCCGCTTCGCCGGTTGTCGGTGAAGTACAAATCAATGCCGCTGCCGAACGCCTGGATGGCGTGAGCAAGGTGATTGGCGGGCCAAATATCGTCGGAATCCAGAAAAGCGATTAGAGTAGCCGACTGATCGACTTCTTCGAGCCCACGATTGCGGGCCGCCGCGACTCCTCCGTTGTTCTGCCGGATAACCTTAAGACGCAGCGGTTCTTTCCAATCCAAATCG
>JAFEBR010001187.1 GCA_018242565.1 Planctomycetota bacterium
ATAATGCGAGCATTGGAAAATCCCAGCGCCTGGGCCGCACTCACATAATCGGCGGCCCGTTGCTTGAGGACTTCGCCCCGAATCAGGCGAGCGACCGTTGGCCACCCGGTAATCCCGATCACGAACATGATGATGTACACACTGGAACCGAAGATTCCTACCAGCGTCAAAATCAGAAAGAACGCGGGAAACAAGAGCACGACTTCAATCACCCGCGAAATGAGCATGTCCAGCACCCCGCCGAAATATCCGGCGACGGCGCCCACGACACAGCCAATCGACAGGTACAGACCAACCGCCATGATCCCGACGGTGATGGAAATGCGCGTCCCGAACACCATCCGGGTGAAGATATCCCGACCGCCATTATCGGTCCCCAGCAAATGCACACTGCCATCATTGGATTCCCGCCAGTCCGCCTCGGGCTTCCGAAACAGCGGGGGCTTTTCCGACGCGTTCACAAGATCTTGCTCAATCGTTCCGAAAGGGACAGGGGGATAGATCCCGCGTTTCGTCGCGGGCGACTGAAACTGCTCGGCCGTAAAGACACGCATCGCGTAAGTGTTTCTGGGGCGCAGCACCGGCAGCCAGAAAATCACGGCCAGCCCGACCGTCCAGGCCACGTACTGTGCCGACAGCCACCACCAGCGCCGACCGGCCGACCAGCCACGCTGTTTCCAGCGGCGATTCTGCCACCACGCCGTCAGGGCCCAGGCAGGCCCCCCCAGCAAGGCCATGTTGAACAGGTAATCAACCGGTTGATCGACCACAAACAAGGCCCGTAACCAGGGGAACAGAACCTGGTCGCCGTCGAAAAAGATAAACGGCTGATTCGAGCAGATCAGCGGCGCCAGCACGGCGATCGACACCAGCGGCACCAGCGCCCGCGTGGCCCAGATCGCCAGACGGTTCCTGCGGAACTGGTTCCAGACGATGTCCCAGTAGGTCTCGTGCTGCGGTTCCATCACGGGGCCCCCTTGTCACCAAAACCGATCCGCGGATCGGCGGCCACGTACAACAGGTCCGAAAGCAGAATGCTCAGCATGACGACGATGGCGTTGATGTAAATCAGCGCCATCAACGTGGGAAAGTCTTTCTGATCAATCGACACCCAGGTCAACTTCCCCATCCCCGGAACACCGAACAGCACTTCGACGAGCACGCTGCCCCCCAGGAGGGCGGGTAGAAAACTGGCAAACAGTGTGATGATGGGAATCAGGCCGTTCCGCAGCGCATGCTTCAAGACCACGTTGATCTCGGCCACGCCCTTGGCCCGCGCCGTGCGGATGTAGTCTTGCGCCATGACTTCCAACAGGCTTGAGCGAGAATACATGGCCATCCCGGCGAGGCTGAACAGCGACAGGCAGGCCGCGGGCAAAGTGCTGTGCCACAGATAGTCCCACCACCATTCCCCCCAACTCATGTCGGCGGCCCCTTCGCTGTGCAGACCGAGCATCGGAAACCATTTGAAGTAGTCGCCGTAACAGAAGTACATCAAAAACAGC
>JAFEBR010001188.1 GCA_018242565.1 Planctomycetota bacterium
CGGGCTTGCCAGCGGACAGGGTGGTCCAGTGCATCCCCCTGAATCTCGCGGAACTCCTCTACTGTGTAGCCTGTGATTGGCTGCCAGTCCCGGGTCAGGACCTCTACGCGGATCGATCCTTTCATCCAGGTGGCGGCATTCAAGTACATTCGGGGGTGTTTCACAGTGAATGGCTTGGTAATGACGCGGCAGGGGCTGGCGTCGGGAATTCCGGTCTCCAGTGATGTAAGCCGGTCGCGTTTCAAGGTGGCCAGCGCCACGCCCCCCGTTTGGTGAGCCACATCGGCCGATGGGGCCGCATCGTGCGGAAAGTTCAACGCGGCGTAATAGATGTAAATTGTATCGTTCACCACAATCGGCTGGGGCTGTGAACAGGCCATCGCCATGTAGTCGTAATATCCCAGCGGCCCAGACGCGATGAACGGAGTCCCGCGGCAGACACGCGTAAAATGAATTCCATCCCGGCTGGTGGCCAGGTGGATGTCGATCGGTTGGGGACGCCGCAGGTAATAAATGCTCAGGTATCCGACGTAAACATCGCCGAAACGATGGCAGGCGAATTGATAGAGTTCGGTATCCGCCGGGTCGTCCGCATCCATCGCCATGATGAATCGATGGTTCGTCCATTCCTGGAGGTCGTCGCTTTCGGCGTACGCATATGCGCGATTATATCGGTCGACGGCGGGGCGGTTCCGGTCGCTGTCGTTGGCGATCATGCGTTCGCTGAATTCGGGAATGATCCGCCGATAAATCACCCATTTCCGTTTGGCCTCGTCAAACATCATGTGCATCAGGCAGTCGTCCCCCTTCGCGGAGACGTCGTGGGGCGTCTGCCAGAACGGCACTGAAGAACAAGACCAGTGAATTCCGTCGGGCGACGTAACAATGTGCGCACCCCGGCGGTGGTCTTGCACGATCGCAGCCCCGATGTACTTTTCGGACGGATCGCGGGGTCGCGGATTTCGATTGACGCTCCAGAAGAAGGCTTTTTTTCCCTGGGGCGGGATTGGCACCGTGGGGACGACGAACGACGGCGAACCATACTGCCGGACCGTGGGAGATTGTGGGACCAGGTCGCTGACAAAAACGATGTTGTGGTCGCGACGACCACCAACGTCCATCACCCCCAGATCCGGTTTTTCCCAGTGCACTCCGTCGCGTGAAGTGTAATACAGCATGAAGGCGGCATTGCCACCGACAAATCCGGCCTGCGCATCGCTCCCCGCGCGGGCCCACAGCTTGAAAAGTCGCTGCTCAGGGTCGTACCAGGTCGTATACGGTTCCAGGTAGTTCCCCTCGCACCAACGGTCGCAGCGAACCACAGGATTCAATAGGTGCTTTTTCGCCGGGTGTAAGCGTCGGGACACTCCGGGTGTCGATTCCAGTAATTCATTGTCGAGAAACCGCTCAGTCCACATCTGGGTTGCGTCTGGCGGCATAGAGGCCTGAGCTGTTTCCCCGAGCACGGCGATCCCGGCGGAGGTGTGCATCAACACGGTCGCACTGACCGTCTTCAGGAAGGTTCGACGATTTGTGTCCATCAGCAATTCCCTGGAG
>JAFEBR010000118.1 GCA_018242565.1 Planctomycetota bacterium
AACGCGGCGGGTGGCCGACCCCAGAGAATTGCCGCAAGCCATTCCTCATATTGATCTTACAAAAAATCGCAGCGGCTAGCTGGCCAAGCCGCCGCAAACCTCGAGGATAACTCGTTGCCGCCTATTTCCGCGCGCCCGAAGCGGGCCTAGCTCGGGGATGTCGCCCGGAGTTTCTCACGCAGGCCCAGCAAGCGTTCGCCCGCCTGCCGCAATGTCTCCGGTCGTTTGGCAAACATGAACCGCACCTTACTCCGACCGTTTTGCCGCGGCGAATAGAAACTGCTCCCAGGCACAGCCGAGACCCCCAGATGCTCGATCATCCAGCGTACGAATTGCGTGTCGTCCATCGACGTCAAATGGGCGATGTCGGTCATTACGTAGTAAGCCCCTTCCGGTTCCGACAATCGAAAGCCTGCTTCACGCAGATAGGGTAAAAACAAATCGCGCCGCTGGCGGTATTCTGCCCCCAGTTTTTCGTAATAGGCCGGCCCCCATTCGAGCGCTACGGCACCCGCAATCTGCAGAGGATGGGGCGCTCCGACCGTCAGAAAATCGTGCGCCCGACGAATCCCCAGCGAGATTTCGGGCGACGCGATGCAATACCCCAATCGCCAACCGGTCACGCTGAAGGTTTTCGACAGACCGCTGATGGTAACCGTGAGGTCTGCCATTCCCGGCAGCGAGGCCATGCTGAGATGGGGTTTGTCGGAATACCGAATGTGCTCATAGATTTCGTCAGCAAACACGTATGTACCGTGCTGGCGACATAACCCCGCGATGAACTCCAATTCGTCACGCGAGAACACCTTGCCCGTGGGATTATTGGGAGTATTCAGAATCAAGGCTTTGGTACGTGGCGTAAATGCCTGCTGCAGTTCATCTCGATCGAGTTCGAAATTGTCACCCCGCAGGTGGACCCACACCGGCTTCGCCCCGGTCAGCAGCGCGTCGGGACCGTAGTTCTCATAGAACGGCTGAAAGATAATGACTTCGTCCCCGGGATCGATCAGCGCCAGCATGGTCGCCATCATGCACTCGGTCGCGCCACAACAGACCGTGATCTGAGTTTCCGGGTCGCAGACGATGTCATTGAAGTCCCGGGCCTTGCGAGCGATCGCTTTGCGGAGACGCGGTGCTCCCCAGGTGATGGTGTACTGGTTGTAATCTTCCAGAATCGCCTGGCAGGCGGCCTCTTTGATGCCCGGCGGGGCCTCGAAATCGGGCATTCCCTGTCCCAGATTGATCGCATTGTGCTGCTGCGCGATGCGAGTCATTTCCCGAATGACCGATTCTGAAAAATGTTGTACGCGTTGCGCCAGCATGTGCGGTGCCTGCATGGAAAGGGCAGAGTGTGCGGGGAAGGCCCAGGTCTGGCCGGCCAGTCGGCTGAAACCCGGCCGGAACCGAGTTCTCAACTCGGCAGTCGATTCAGAATTCCGCCGTGAAACTTTGCTGAATCGACTGCCGACGAAGAACGCATACCTGTCGTTGTTCAGATCCCTGAACCATTGACGAAATCTTCGCTGCGATACAGTGCCTGCGAAATGTTGCTTTCGGGCGGAACGCTGCGGGTCAACCACACGTTGCCACCAATCACGGAACCACGACCAATTTTGATTCGCCCGAGAATCGTGGCATTCGCATATATGACCACGTCATCTTCCACAATCGGATGTCGCGGGTAACCTTTCGCCAGCGTACCGGTTTCATCGACTTCAAACCGTTTGGCCCCCAGCGTCACGCCATGATACAACCGCACCCGCTCCCCGATTTCCGCGGTCTCCCCGATCACAACTCCCGTCCCGTGATCAATGAAAAAACTTCCCTGAATTGTCGCTGCCGGGTGGATATCAATGCCAGTCGTGGAGTGGGCAATCTCGGCAATGATGCGGGCGATGAGCGGCAGCCCCAGACGGTGCAGAGCGTGGCCGATCCGATGATGCGTGATTGCTGCGATTCCGGGATAACAGGCCAGAACCTCATCGATATTCCGGGCCGCCGGATCGCCGGAGTAGGCTGCCTGAATGTCACTGTCGAGCAGCGTGCGAATCCGCGGCAGCAGTGCAGCGAATTCCCGCACGATCGACACCGTCTGCTCGCGCTGTTCGGGACTGGCAACTTCTCGTCCGGCGACGAACTGCAACTCGCGCAACACCTGACCCGCCAACTCACGCAAAGTCAGATTCAGCGTATGCCCGACAAAATAATCAATGCTACTGCCCGCCAGAACCTGCGAGCTTAATCGATTGGGAAACAACGCCGCCCCCAACCCGTCGAGAATTCCCACCAGTGTCGCGCGCGACGGCAGTTTGGCCGGGTTGCCCACCCGTCCTCGGGCAACCAGAGCTTTATTGCGCACTTCGCGCAATTCCTGCACGAGCTGATCGATATTCCAGTCCGGCTCACTCAACCAGACCACAGCCGCCTCTTCGGACCGGACAGTCATTTCGCCCTCCCCTCGGCATCGAACACGCCTTCGAACAACACAGAACTCAAGTAGCGCTCGCCGGAATCGGGCAGCACCACCACCAGAGTCTTCCCGGCATTTTCAGGACGGTGCGCCAAACGGACCGCAACCGCGGCGGCGGCACCGCACGAAATTCCAGCCAGGATCCCTTCCTCAACAGTCAGACGGCGACCGAAGGCCACCGCCTCTTCGTTCGTCACTTGTTCGACGGCGTCAACCAGCGACAAATCGAGCACGTCCGGAACGAAGCCGGCACCAATCCCCTGAATTTTGTGCGACCCGGGCTTCAAGGGGTCTCCGGCACGCTTCTGCGTCAGAACAGGGCTGGCGGCCGGTTCGACTGCCACGGATTGAATCGCTTTCCCCTGCTGCTGCTTGATGTACCGTGAGACACCCGTAATTGTCCCACC
>JAFEBR010001189.1 GCA_018242565.1 Planctomycetota bacterium
CACCCTGACGGGCAAAGTCACAACCACCTCGGGAGCCGCGGGTACCGGTCCCGTCACCATCCTCGCGGACTCCGACTCCGACGGCACGGGCACCATCTCGGAAGTTGGCGGCATTGATACCAGCGCCACCAACAGCGCCATTCGCCTGCAGGCCGCCCAATTCAGCCTGACCGGCACCATTAATAGCGGGACTGTGACCACCACGCTCGAAGCGTCCGACAATCAAACGATTGGACTGGGATCTGGGGCTGGAAATATCCAGTTCTCGAATACAACCCTGGCCTTGATCAACTCCGGCACCCTCGTCATCGGCGGAGCCCAGACCGGTAACATCACAGCCGAGGCCGTCTCAACCGGCACGAAGCAGGGCACCGTCTCTCTGGTCGCCGGTGCCACGGGTGCCAATGTCGTCTTCAGTGGTGGTTCGTCCTTCGACGCCCTGGAGGTGACCGCCCGAAATCAAATCCAGTTCAATACCACCGACATTCCAGCCGTTCAGACCACCGGCGCCCAGACTTATCACTCCCCGGTCCAATTGCTCAACCACACCACGCTGACCAGCACGAGCAGTGGTGACATCAATTTCCAGAGCACCATCGATGGCACATTCGACCTGACGATCAACACGAAGGGCATCACCACGTTCGGCGGTGCCGTCGGTGGTACCGACACGTTGAAGAGTATCACCACTGACGCCAACGGCACGACCGAAATCAACGGCGGTGCCATCACAACGACCGGCGCCCAGACCTTCAACGACGCCGTCACTCTGGGGAACACGCCCACCCCCACGCCCTCGACCACACTCACCAGTACCGGCAACGGTAACATCGCATTCGGCAAGACGCTCGACAGCCAGTCGGCAACGCCGCAAAACCTGACCATCTTGGCGGGTTCTGGCGACGTCACTTTCACCGGTCAAGTGGGCACAACCCATGCGCTGGGAGCATTACTGGTCAGCAGTTCCCAGAACATCCTCGCTTCAGCCAGTGTCACGGCGCAGGCGGTCAGCCTGACGGCCACGAATGACGTCACCCTGACGGGCAAGGTCACTACCACCTCGGGAGCCGCTGGGACCGGTCCCGTCACTATCCTGGCGGACTCCGACTCGGACGGCACCGGAACCGTCTCGGAAGCCGGGGGCATCGACACCAGCGCCACCAACAGTGCTATTCGCCTGCAGGCCGCCCAGTTCAGCCTGACCGGCACCATTAAAAGCGGGACCGCGACCACCACGCTCGAAGCGTCCGACAATCAAACGATTGGATTGGGATCTGGGGCTGGAAATATCCAGTTCTCGAATACAACCCTGGCCTTGATCAACTCCGGCACTCTCGTCATCGGCGGAGCCCAGACCGGTAACATCACAGCCGAGGCCGTCTCAACCGGCACGAAGCAGGGCACCGTCTCTCTGGTCGCCGGTGCCACGGGTGCCAATGTCGTCTTCAATGGGGCATCGACGTTTGGAGCAGGATCGCCAGGTACGCCGGCGATTAAAGCCCTTGCGGCACATGACGTCATTGTCACCGGGTCGATTGCGACCACCAATACTCCAAATCCGGGAGATGTTTACCTGGAAGCCCAACGCTTCCTGACAATGCAAACGGGCAGTTCAATCACGACCACGCCCGGAACAGGCGGGAAATTGACGATTCAGGGTGCGATCACCGTAAATGATGTGACCGTTGGCGCCGGCAATGTCACACTGATTGGGAACGCAGCAGGAGCCAACGACCTGGTGATCTCCGGAAAACTCACGAGCTCGGGAACCATCAACCTCGAAGCCCCTCGTGACATTATCATTATTGGCAGCCTGAAGACGACGAGCAGTACTGCAGACATCGTCTTGCACGCTGACAAAACCAACACAGGAATTGGCGGAGTATGGGTGACCGCGACAGGCGATCTGAATTCCGGACAGGATATCCAGATCACGGGATCTGATCTGTTCACGCGCTCGTTGCTGTCCGGCAGCACGCCAGACCTGCCAAATCCATCTACCAAAATCAGTGTTGAAATAGCGCATAACACGCAAGTCGTTCCCGCAAACTCTCTTGTCGCGGGACGTCATATCACGATCAGCAGCGGCCCAAATTCTCCATCGGGGGCAATGATCGAAATCAACGGCGCGATTGTCGCCGGTAACAAGGGCAACGTGACCCTGACGGCCTCCGGTGATGTCGTGATCGCCGCACCCGTCACCACCGGTTCCGGCAATGTGTCAGTCACGTCTGCCGGCAACATCACCTTCTCCGACTTCAGTCCGGTCGTCATTGGCGGCATCGCCACCAGC
>JAFEBR010001190.1 GCA_018242565.1 Planctomycetota bacterium
AACCGGCAGTACGTTCCGTCCTCGGAGTAACCCACCTGTGTCTGACGCCGTGACCGAGGCTCCTCGGATACCTGAATCTGACCTGGCCGCGCTGGCACGATTGTCGGAATCGTGCCGCCGTGTGACGACTGAACTCGCCAAAGTGATCGTCGGGCAGCATCAGGTCATCGAAGAACTCCTGATTGCCATGTTCGCCGGAGGGCATTGCCTCCTGGTGGGAGTTCCCGGGCTGGCGAAGACTCTGATGATCCGGTCGTTGGCTGAGTCGCTGGAATTGTCGTTCAACCGCATTCAGTTCACACCCGATCTGATGCCGGCAGACATCACCGGGACGGAAGTCATTCAGGAGGACCGTTCAACCGGAACACGCAATTTTAAATTTCTGCCGGGGCCGGTCTTTGCCAATGTCATCCTGGCGGATGAAATCAACCGGACGCCCCCGAAAACGCAGGCGGCTTTGCTGGAGGCAATGCAGGAGCACCAGGTCACGGTGGGGGGGCAGAAACACAAACTGTCCGAACCGTTTTTTGTGCTCGCGACCCAGAATCCGATTGAACAGGAAGGGACCTATCCCCTTCCGGAAGCCCAACTCGACCGGTTCATGTTCAATGTGCTCGTGGACTATCCCACCGAGGAAGAAGAATTCGCGATCGTGCGGCAGACGACCGCCGAGAGCGTACCGCAGATCTCGGCGGCGCTGACGCAGGCGGAAGTGCAGGAACTGCAGTCGTTTGTCCGGAAGGTGCCGGTGGCCGACCACGTCATTCGCTACGCGATGCAGTTTGCCCGCCTGACGCGCGGCAAATCGGCCGAGGTTCCCGATTTCATCCGCAAATACGTCGCGTGGGGGGCCGGACCCCGCGCCAGTCAGTATCTGATCCTGGGGGCGAAGGCCCGGGCGGTTCTGCAAGGCCGGCCGTTTGTCAGTACGGACGACGTGCTGGCCGTGGCCCGCCCCGTGCTGCGGCATCGCGTGATCACGAATTTCAACGCCGAGGCCGAGGGGATCAAATCGGACGACATCGTTGGCAAACTCGCCGATCTCATTCCGCGAGACCCTGGTCGCGCCGCGAAAGTGGAGAGATTGCCTGAGATCTTTAAGTCAGCGGGCAGTCGCTGAGTCAGTCCTGACCCCAGAACGGTGGTCAGCCGTGTGTGTTGCAAGTGTGTTTTGATGGCTGCGGACAGGCTTGCCCTGACTCCCTGCCATCGTGCCCCGGGATTGGGTGCCCAGACGTGGAAGCCGAACAGAATTACCTCGATCCCCGGACTCTGGCTGAACTCCAGGGGCTGGAACTCAAGGCCCGACTGATTGTCGAAGGCTATGTCTCCGGCCTG
>JAFEBR010001191.1 GCA_018242565.1 Planctomycetota bacterium
AATCCACAGCGACTGCTTCGTGGCCGATTTCAAGGCATCGGGAATGTCTGCCACACGGCGACATTCCATGGTCCGATCGGTACCGAGCTTCTGGCTCCACCCTGGTTCGCTGCCAAGCAATATGAAGTGTGCCCTCTCCAATACCCGCTTCGGAATTTTTCGAGATCGAGAGATCGTCGTCATACATTTAATTCCTATGCTCCACGTCGTCGATCGGGTTCAACTTGCCGTGAAGTTTGTTCCATTCGATTTTCAGCGTCACCCATTCGCGGCGAATCAGCTCGCGTACGTCCACATCAATTTCGCGCCATGTGCCCCCCGGATAAAGGAACTCCCCGGTGAGCAGAGAGACCCGCCATTTTTTCCCCCTGCGAAAAATGGAGACGTGCGGCGGATCCGGTCCTTCCGCGTCATAGATCTTTACTTGCCATCCGGCTTTACGCAGGGCCGCTGTAAGTGGGAGGGAAAAGGGCATTAATGATCACCGGCAGCGGAGCAAAAGTGCCACGTTCGCAATTATGTCCGATTCGCAGGAAGTGTCAATTCAGACATTTTGCAAAACACAGCGGTTAAAGCACAACTCTCTTCCGTGCGATGTTCCATGGACCACACTTTGCCTGACGATGGAGCCCCCCGCAAGCAGCATCTCCCGCAGCGGTTCGTTGCCCGCATTCCTGCACTTCCCTCTCCGGGATCGGTGCATTCAATCTGTCACAGGCCAAGTGCTCTGAGGCAGATCCCCCCTACGGAGTCTGCCTCAGACTGTGCCTGGGTGTCAAAACAGCCGTAACTGGCCGGTGCGAGGTAAAGGCCGCTGAAACTGGCTCGTGTCGAGCGGCGGCAGCCGGTCGAACCCCAGCCGCTGGGTGAAGACGCGGAACAACTGCCCGATCTGGTCGGCGATTTCCCCGGTGCCGCGCATGCGGTCGCCCCATTTTGAAACACTCAGCTTGCCCTCGCGGCTTTGTTTCAGCCGTTGTTCGACCCGCTCGACTTTGAGCGGTTGCGTGCGATTCAGCCACTCGCGGAAGACCGGTTCGACCGTTAACGGCAACCGCAGAAAGACGTAGCCGGCCGACTGGGCCCCGGCGTCGCGAGCGGCTTCGAGCAGAGTGGGAATCTCTGAATCGTTAAGGCCCGGAATAATCGGAGCCGTCATGACTCCCACGGGAACCCCCGCATCGGCGAGCATCCGAATGGC
>JAFEBR010001192.1 GCA_018242565.1 Planctomycetota bacterium
CGGGGTGGGTGGCTCTCTCCTGGGAGAACGCCAAACCGTGTTCATCTGTGTGTATCAGTGGCTCAATTTTCTGGAATGACGGGACGTGGATCAGATTGAACCCCTTGTCACGCGGAATTTGACGCGTTGAATTGGCAATGGCCACAGATGAACACGGATGAACACGGATGACGGGGGGCGATACGATGAATGACGAGACGTTAACGGTCTGTTTGGCGGGCGGTGGATGGCTTGCAAACGAAAGGCGGGAATTGAATTTCCGCACTCCAGGGAATGATCTGCTCTGTTCGCCGCGGGCGAACTGGTGGCGATTCGCAGAGGCGTGGCCGTCGTGTCCGGGGCACCACGTGCCCCTCCAGTCAAAATCTTGAGATTTGTCCTAAGAAATCGCCGCGTCGGTCGTTTATCATCGGAGTGTTGATCAAGCGGGACCGGCACCTCGTGGCCCACTGAACGTCCGAGGCGTTTGAGTCATGGCTCGGAGCCTGGCCGCGGTTTTTTTGACACATGGCAATCCAGGACCACACCATACCCTCAATATCCGACGGGAGACGAGACATGCTGGCTTTTAAGGCTGTTTCCATCGTGCGCACGATTCGTTGCCGTCATGCGGTGTTTGTGCTGCTGGCCCTGTGTGGCGTCGCGATCACTGCGCGGGCGTGTTTCGCGGAGATTAGTGTCGGGTCGCTCAATAAGGCTCAGGCCAAAGACAAGTACGGCATCACGATGCATGCCCGTAAGAATGGCGATGCGGGCATTAAAGTCTGGCTGGAATTCAAGAAACAGGGATGGTTGGAGAAATTCACCTACGCGGAACTGAGAATGACCGATGAAAAGGGCCAGCGCCTGATTTCGGCCATGCTCCAGCCAAATCCGATCCACCATCGACAGCCTGCCGACGTGACGACGGTGGCGTTTTCCGCTGATCCCAGCCAATTGGCACGCTGTCATTTTCTCGTCGTCTGTTACGGCAGCAATGAAGGGGACGTGGGATACACGCTGGCGGTCAAGGATTTCCTGGATCTGAAAAATCCCGTCACCGAAAAAGACTGACGGTCTCGGCCTCGCGGGACACGTGCTGAGGCTATGTTTGTGGGACGTACTGGTGGTCTGTGTTGTTCTGGTGTCTGGGGTGTTTGTTCAGCGGATCGGAGTCTAGCCATGAAACGGGCGTTGAGTCTCGCAGTTGTTGTGTTGCTCGTAGTGATTCAGGGGACGTGTTTTGCCTTGTGGGGAATTCACCCCGTTTCCAAGGAGCAGGCTCGGGAGTTGGGTATTGAGTTCCGCTCGACAGCAGGGGGGCCCAGCCAGGTGCGCGTGGAAATGGAGTTCAAGTTGGAAGGGCCGTTGACGAAGTTCAGTCGCGTTGAATTGCGATTCGGTCTGGGCGATAACCCGCCTGTGACGGCACCTTTGCAGGAAGATCGCTCGAAACCAGGACGCGTCATGGTCTGGTTCAATGCTGATCGGACCCAACTGGACAAAATCCAGTTATGGATCTTCGTTCCGCAGTCGCTCGGAGGCACGGTTTATCACCTGCAGGCCAAGGATTTTGTGGATCTGAACAAGGTCCCCTGAGGTCCAGGTCGCGCCCGGCACGAGGAGTGCGGCGTCGCTGGGGCGATATGTGTCC
>JAFEBR010001193.1 GCA_018242565.1 Planctomycetota bacterium
AGATGAACACGGTTTGGCGTTCTCCCAGGAGAGAGCCACCCACCCCGATGACGCCGCCTCGGCCGTGAGCTTGGACAGAACCGGCGGCGCTGGCATGGCTGGCTGGCCAACCGGGAGTCGATCTTCCCGGCTTTATTCAATGCGGGGAATGAACCATTCCCTGGAGTGCGGAAATTCAATTCCCGCCTTTCGTTCGTATGCAAATCAGCGTAAGCCAAACAGATGGATACCTGCCGAGGAACCGCGAAGATCGACCAGCTCATTCTTGAAACAAAAAGGACGCGGGCGTGTTCTGTCTGCCGATCGTCGAAACCGGAACAACGGAAGGCGGGAATTGAATTCCCTCCTTTCATTTGCAGGCCAACCACCGCCCGCCCAACAGGCGGGTACGCGACAGCCAAGCCGCGGCCGATCGGTACCGAGTCCCATTCCACTCGGCCCAAACTACAGGGTTCCGTGTTCCAACTCATCCAGGTAGATAAAATCCGGTGCCTTGACCCCCGCCTCCTGACGGATCGCCACCAGTCGGGGCGACTCAAAAAACTCCCGAGCGGCAGCGTGCGACGTCCACACCGAAAAGTGGACGATCCGATTCGGATCCGACGCGTATCTCAGAACCTGATACGACCGCTCTCCCGCTTCACGCCGAATTCCCGACGCCGCATCGAAGACCTTTTTCCAAGCCTCGTAGTCCGCGACTTCGTGGATGATGAGTACGTGCTGCATAAATTCAGACTCGCTGATGGTAACCCAGTGGCTTCATGTCCCCGTTGTCAGAACACGCCCGAACCGCTGAACTTCAGGAGTCGCCGGTTCTGCTACCAGGATTGCGGGAGTGGTCATGACTGTAACCCGTCTTGGCCGAGCTGAAGGCCGGCCGCAGCGCGACGAAGAGCCCCACGCCTACAACTCCGTTGACGAGACTGCCAAGAATCGGAAACAAATAACCCCACGCAGCGACGGTCTTGGCATCCCAGGCCGAAGCCACCGGAATCAATACCCCACTTCCCAAATACACCAGCAGGG
>JAFEBR010001194.1 GCA_018242565.1 Planctomycetota bacterium
ATCTGTGGCTCCCCTGCTGTTCCCCAGCGTGGCCCCCCCGGCGATCTCAGCCGCCCCGTGCCGCACAATCAAACCCCGCCGTAAAACATCCGTGATATCCGCGTCATCCGCGGTTCCCTTTTCACTGGTCTGTCTTTCGTGTGCTTCGCGTCTTTCGTGGTCCCCCCCCGAGTCCGGCCCGGCAACCTCCCCGGCTGCCAAAGAGAATTCGCGTGGTCCGCCATGAGGCCCGAAAACTACCCATGTTCCAACCCGGGACACTGCCCCGGGAAATGGCCCCCAAACGGAACCGATCGCCCTGAATGGGCGAAATCGAGCCGTCGCAAACCGACGGCCCTCCCGTCACGCGTCGTCACCCGGGCCTGTCCCGACTCAATGCGTGTGCGATGAATCCCGCATGAGTGCCAAATTTCGTACGCGCACGCTGAACCGGTTATACTGCAAAAAGTGTTGTGTCCCCAAGTTTATTCTGTCTGGTGGGATTGACGCCGATAACGAGGCGTTACGTTTACGCTGTGAGATAGAGTTCAAAAGTTACCCTGAAATATTTAGTGAGAGCACAATGGACGAATTGCGGGCGCGGGCCTATCGCGTCTTGCTTTCCCAAGGATTGCTACACCTGAAGTGGGACTTGGCCCGCTTCTACTGCGGGTTGACGTTTACCCGGCCATGGGCGTTGCTACGGGAGAGCCGGGCGATTCGCACGGCGGCGCTCCGAGCCTTCGCCTTCCACAACCTGGCCATTTCCGCGGGGCGCGACTTCGCGGGCTTCGCGGAGGACGCATTCTGGGCGGATATCGACAAGTTCCACCGAGACTGCCCGAATGCCTTGTGCCGCTATCGCGAGGTGTTCGAGCAATGCCTGCGTGGTCTGCCGGTCAGCATCATTGCCCCCGACGGACTCGCCCGGCAATCCGGGCCGGGTGCTGCATGTGACCGACAATGACTGGGATTCACGTGCACAACTGCCGGCGTTAATCTGTCGTTACTTACAGCGCGAACCAGTCCCGCTTTTTGAAGGAGTTCAAGTTGTTCAGTCCAGCGGCGTCACGTCCGTGGTTTTCTGGCGTTCTGTGCTTAATCGCCATCACGACGTTTGGCATCGGCACCAGTGCCGGCACTCTTCGATCTGTTGTGCAAGGTGACGACGCCGTAACACCGGCCCAAGCGTTTGAAAAGTCACGGGCTGCGGCGAAGGCGAATACCTCAAAGCTCGTCTCTTCGGTCGGCACTGCTGATTACTCATTTTTCAAGCAGGCCCGGAACGAGAACGAGCCGAAATTGCGGACGAAAGCAAAAGTCCACGTCAACTTCGATCGCGGCAAATATCAC
>JAFEBR010001195.1 GCA_018242565.1 Planctomycetota bacterium
ACGGCCTCCAATCATCAGTTCGGCCACGGAATGCCAACCCGGTTGTTGCCCCAAGGAGCAATACTGTACGAGACGCACTACTGTTCAAAATGATACACGTTTGCCGAATATTTGCAACCGTGTCGCCTCACGGTGGTGTGTCCCCAGTTTCGGGCGTGGGGGTAGTGGGGTCATTTGGAATTTCTGGTCACCGCGCGGCTCTGGGGCGTGCTTCTTTTTTTGGCATGCGAAAAATCAGGGATCATCTGGCGGTCGTCGTCCATCGTGCCGATTTATATATCGCACAGCCGACCAGATTGCATAAGCGGCGATTGCAGGGCTGGCTCGCAATCCCCACCGAATAAAAAATTCACTCCACGGTTCGATAGTGAATCCGACATTGACTGAAATCCACCAGTACAAAGCGATCCCACCGATAATCATCGGGCGTCCTAGCTCGTAGAGCAGCCTGAGGGGCGATGGGGATTCCCAGTCGTTCATCACCCGATTCTACACCGGCGGGAGGCTGGCGGGAAAGCGAATTCATCCTGCGTAGGACAGTAAGTGTGGGTTACTGCGAAGCGATCGCATGCAGCTTCAGCGACTCTCCTGCGGTCTATTTTCCACTCTCTCCTCTCACGTCCGGCTGAGGTTTCCGACTTTCCAGGCCCGGCCTGATGGCGACCGAAAGACCGGGCCTTCGCTGCGGTCGCCGATGGCCTGGTCGAGCAGTTCCTGCAGTTTTTTCCCGATGGGGATGCGGCGCACCAAACCTGTCTTCCGGGCCGTCTTGTGCTCCTTCAGCGTGATGACGCGGTTGCCCCGATCTACCTCGGCGATCGTGGCCCGGCAGAGTTCCCCCGGCCGAGCGCCGCATTGCCGAAGGGCCGAATAGATCAGCCGAAACTCGGGCGAAGCCTTGGCGAACAGCGCTTCCGTCTCGGCTGCGGTGGGCACACGGTTCCGTCGGCCGACCTGTGGATTTCCCAGGTTACGTCGCTGCCGCCAAAAATCAGATGACTTGAGTTTGGCTTCCGGCTAAAATGCGGAGAAGGAGATTTCGCCTTTATGAACGTCAGCATCAAATTTCCCGCCGACATCGAAACGACGCTGCTTCACCGCGCCACAGCCGCCGGCAAAGACGTGGCAACGCTGGTGCAGGAACTAGTCGCCGAACGGCTAGCCTGGATTCCCACCGTCACTCAGCGGCTAAAGAAGTTCTGCGTCAGACCGCGATTTTCGCGGTTTTTTTCAATCTGACGTAGCCATTTGATTTACACAGTGTTATTATTCCACTGTGTC
>JAFEBR010001196.1 GCA_018242565.1 Planctomycetota bacterium
ATGTAGACCCAGTCGATGGTCAGTTCGAGATCGGCCTCGCCCGTTTTGTCGTCGTGGGAGGTCACGCGTTGATGTCGACGCGCCTTGGTGAAGTTCTTCTGAATTTCACTTTCGTCGCGGGCCGTCGTCGTGATTTCCTGTTCGGTCGTCACTTCATACCGCAGAATCTGGTGCGGTTCGAATTTGAAGGCCAGCGAGTATTTCTTTTCGGCGGCCTGATCGGTGCTCGCAGCGGAGTCTGCGGGAACTTGTGCCGTCGGGTCTTCCGCGCGCGCCACAGGCAGGGCCCAGGGCCACGCCAGCGCTCCACAAACGAGGGCAATCCAGGAACGACGCAGGCTCATGTACAGGACTCCTTTCCTGCAAAAACGCGGCTGACTTTTCAAGGGGGCGAATCCTAACACAACTCCCCCTTGGCCGGGAGACCAGTTTCCCTCGCGAAAAACTCGCGTTCGCGGCGATCAAGCGGTCGCGCCCGGGGTGCCTGATCGCCAACGCCGACGGGGCGATTTTTGTCTCAGGCGGCAAGCGCCGAGCCAGAAACGGCAGGTTGCCACGGGGCGCGCCGGGGCCGGGCGAAATCAGGCGGGGACGGCCGGGGGAAATGGATTTCCCGCCGTGCCGGTTTTCCGGGCGCAGAGGATGATCCCCAGTTCGTACAACAGGCACAGCGGGATCATCATCATCATCATACTCACCGGATCGGAGGGGGTGAGCACCATCGACAGGAAGGCGATCACCAGAATCGCGTGGCGTCGCTTTTCGCGATAGAACTTGACGTTCACGACCGAGATGCGTTCCAGGAACAGCATGACCAGCGGCAACTGGAAACTCAGGCCGAACATCAGCGAGACGACGAGTGCGAAGGTGATCCAGGTCGAGATCTTGATTTCCGGCCGGATACCCAGCCAGACGTTGAATTCGAACAGGAATTTCAAAACGAAGGGAATCACGGCGAAGAAGCAGAACGCCGCGCCGATCAGGAACAGCGCCAGGCTGACTGGCAGGTAGGTGTAGACGTATTTGCGTTCATGGGGATACAGGCCGGCCCCCACGAACAGCCAGATCTGGTAGAAGACCCAGGGACTGGAAATGACGACGCCGATCACCATCGAAACCTTCAGGTAGACCATGAAGGCTTCATCGACGCCGTCGGTGCGGGGGTTCATGTTCTGACGCTGGTTCTCCATCAGGTACTCAGCCAGCGGACTGTGGGCAATCGAGATTTCGATCGTGGCGCCGTGTGCATCCTCGGCGGGGGCCGGGTACTCTTTGGGGCTGAACTCATGCAGACTCTGAGCGAGTTCCCGCACGTTCAGGCTGAACTTCATGCGCGGGTCGGCGATACCGTGTTCTTCGGCGTTTTCTTCGGATTTGACGTCGTCGAGCGATTTCTTAGTGACTGAGTTGTACCAGTCGACCGCCGACTCGATGAACCCTTTTTCGATGGCCCCTTTGGAGGCGGCCCCTGGTCCGAAGTGATGGTCGAGGGCTTTAATGACCGGAACCTGGATGGCGATAATGATCGGCCGGGAGACGAAAAAGCCCAGCGCGGTGCCAATGACCAGCCCAACAATCGCCTTCCATAAGTGAACGCGGAGCACTTCGAGGTGCTCGCCAAACGTCATGGTCGTATCGTCGAACAGATCTTTCTTCGACATCATCTACCTCTAAATACTGCTGAATTCCGGGGGATCGCCGGCCCCGTTGCAGCAAGACGGCAACAGGCCGGGGGAAGCGCCAACTGGCCAGCTTCGTGGACACCTCTTGTGGCCCTGCCCGGAGGCACGCCGGATTCAACCGGCGCCGCCAGCCAAGGCGGGGCATTGCCCACCGCATGGTGTCCACTCGCATCCCCCGCTGAAGAGAGCAGGAAGGTTGAGCGGTCGGAATGATTATAAATCCCGGCCGCGGGGAATGCCAAGGGTCATTTCCGGTGATCGCCCGCTGGCGCCTGGGCTGGCCAGAGAAAATGACGCAACTCGAAGAATGCTCTTGTCTTGCGGCAGCCTTTCGTCCCGTGTTGTCCGGCCTCTCCACCGTCGTGCGGGCTTGGGCTCGCACGAACGGCTTTCTCTGACAGCGGTCCGACTCCGACCTGCCTCTCCCTCGACAAAGTCCGAGAATCGTCATCGGTCAACATGTTCGATTCGATGCTCGATTGGCGATTTCGCGTGGGACAACGCCGAGGCCAGGGGCCGTGGTGCACCACGGG
>JAFEBR010001197.1 GCA_018242565.1 Planctomycetota bacterium
GGTAGGTGTTCGGCGGGCGGTGAGACGTGCGACCCCCCGCGATCCCCCCCTTCGTCAGGGGTATCCGCGGTAGTCGCTTGCGGTCCGCAGAGACGGGCGAGGCGCTGATTGTCGTTCGCCAGGACTCGGCAAACGTTATCGGTCAATGATTTCGAATTCGAAGCTCGACTGGCGTCGGAAGAAAGACAGTGTGTGGCGGGGCGAGCAGCACGGCCCGTAGCGAGCCGTCCGGGTTGATCCCGGCGGGATCACGTGGGGCGCGGATATCGCCAGGGGTGTTGGGAGGTGGCACCTGGGGTGTTTTGCGAGGACTCGTCCCGGCGAGAGTCGGTCTGGCGTTTGATAGCGGAATCACAGGGCACGTCGAAACCGCCGGGATAAACCCGGGCGGCTCGCTGGGGTGTTGGTGTCTGGCGGGCGGTGAGACGCGCGGCCACCCGCGATGCACCCTTCGTTTAGGAGGGGGATCCGCGGTAATCGCTTGCGGTCCGCAGAGACGAGCGATGGGCTGATTGTCATTCGCCTGGACTCGGCAATTGTTAGCGGTCAATGATTTCGAATTCGAAGCTCGAATGACGTCAGAGGTCGGACAGTGTGTGGCGGGGCGAGCGGCACTGCCTGTAGCGAGCCGTCCGGGTTTATCCCGGCGGGATCACGTGGGGCGCGGCTATCGCCAGCGGTGTTGTGTCACGACCCTCGGGTTGTTTTGCGCGAACCGGACTCGGCGGGGGTCAGTCTGAGTTTGGAAGCGGAATCACAGGGCACGTCGAAACCGCCGGGATAAACCCGGGCGGCTCGCTGGGCTGATTCGTGACGGCGACCTCTGTTGGGCCGGCGTCCATCACCACCGTAGTGCGGGCTTGAGCCCGCACGAACCGCTTCCTCCGACAGCGCAGCTATCCGAGGACCTGACGGCCACGATCTTTCTGGGGCCGCACTGTTAGTGCAGATCGGCAGAATTGTCCCGTGCTGGTAAGGCCCGCCAGATGCCCCGACGTCTGGTCCAGTCGGCTATGCTGGACTGATCAGACAATCGCAAGCAGACACGCCCGGCCCCCGGGCGAACATCCTCACGCGAACTATCTTGGCATCATCATGGCGGCCAGGGTCTGCGAACTCAGATAGAGACGGAACGGGTGTCCTGGAAGTTCGGCGAAGTCCCAGCGCTGGTAGAACGCCTTGGCTCTGTCATCGATGCAGTCGAGAATCACCGCGACAAAGGCGAACGTCTGCCCGGCTGCATGACAGTCTCGCAACGCCTGGGCGAGCAGCAGATCACCCAGCTTCTGGCCTTGGTGAGCCATGCTCACCCCCAGCCACGCCAGGATCGCCACGGGCAACGCTCGCCGTGGCAGCTTGCGGGCGAGTTCCGTCGGCAGGTCTCCGAAATCGACCTGACCCGTGGCTAAAGTGTAGAAGCCCGCGATGCCCCCCTCACGATCAAGCAGTACCTTGGTGGCCGAGAGTCGTTTCTCTTGATTTTGGAATGCCTTGGTCCGCAGCCAGTCATTGACGTCACTTTGGCCGCAGTCAAACGCCGCACGTGGATGGCTTCGCCGGAGCGATTCGAATGCGAAGCCCGTGGGCAACAGCACCCCGCTCACTTCCCGCCCCGCATGAGGGCCCCCAACCGCTTTTGGGCCGGTGTGAGCTTCGCGGGAGTATTCAGAGCCTGCCAGAAGGCCAACTGCTCATCAGGACAGAGCTGAATCGTCTGCTCGCGTGCGCTGGCAACTTCGCGCCGTGCCTGGGCCACGGTCACGGTGCGGACATAGTCGCTGACGCTGATCCGTCGCAGCTCGGCGGCGGCTGTCAGAGCCTGTTTACTTTCTGCATCGAGCCGGACCATCAGCGGGCTGGCGTTCGCGTTCGTTTTCGTGCGTTTACTCATGGTACATCTCCACGTCTGCATTGTATTGCACAACGCAATACAGTCAAGATGGGCTGTCGGGGCACTGAACCGTGGCTCGAGTCGGCCAGGGCCCATTGGAGCAATCGCAATAGTCGGATCGAGCAAACCGGTGTTGCGTGGCGGTGCCCGGAATGTTTTGCGCGAACTCGTCCCGGCGAGAGTCGGTCTGGCGTTTGATAGAGGAATCACAGGTCACGTTGAAACCGCCGGGATAAACCCGGGCGGCTCGCTGGTCGGTTGGTGTTTGGGTAAGCGGTGAGACGCGCGACCCTCAATGTTTCGTCCGCATGCGTGGTCAGTTCGAGCCCGCTGGTCACACGGTGCCGTGGCCGGCGTCGAGAACCAAGCCTGCACCGGCTACACAAATTGGCAGGACCGTGAACCGTGGTCAAAAAGTGTGGCCCTCCGGCCGCAGTGCTGGTAAACTGGCAGCCATGAGCTCGATTACTGAAATTGAAGCGGCCATTGAGAATTTGTCGGCGCAACAGGTGGAAGAACTTGCGATCTGGCTGGAGTCTCATCGCGCGCGGCGAGCCACCCAGCTCCCTGCCGAGGCGTGGCTGTCACGTGCTCGCGGGGCGGCGCGCCCGGGCGTGACCACGGCTGACTTGATGTCCCTGACTCGCGGTGTCGATTGAGCGGGATCCTGTTCGACACGAACGTCTTGCTCGACATTGCCACCGCCGATGCGACTTGGGCGGGGCGAGCGGCACTACCCGTAGCGAGCCGTCCGGGTTTATCCCGGCGGGATCACGTGGGGCGCGGATATCGCCAGGGGTGTTGGGTGGCGACCCTCGGGTTGTTTTGCGGGGACGGGACTCGGCGGGGGTCAGTCTGAGTTTGGAAGCGGAATCACAGGGCACGTTGAAACCGCCGGGATAAACCCGGGCGGCTCGCTGGGCGGTTGGTGTTTGGCGGGCGGTGAGACGGGCGCGGGGCAGCGTGATAGGGGTGCTCGGGGCGGGGGTTCGGCAAATTATCCGGCGGACAGGAGAAAATGTTCAACTTGGGACCCCGGAACGCTCGCA
>JAFEBR010001198.1 GCA_018242565.1 Planctomycetota bacterium
CGGAAATCGCGAAAGGCCTGCTGCACAACCCGCGCGTCCTGTTGCTGGACGAACCCAGCACGGGATTGGATCCTGGTGCACGCCTCGACCTGTGGCGGTACCTGCAGATCTTGCGCGACGAAGCCGGTGTGACCATTCTGGTGACCACTCATCTCATGGACGAAGCGGAACGCTGTGATCGACTGGGTATTCTCGACAAAGGTCGGTTGATTGCGCTGGGGCGGCCCGAAGAATTGCGTCAGTCGATTGGCGGCGACTGTCTGACGATCCAAACAACGGACCCGACTGAACTGGCCCGGCTGATCCAGGCCCGATTTCAAATCTCCCCCACGCTTGTGGGGTCTCAGTTACGCCTTGAAACTCCCGACGGTTGTGCACTTCTCAGCCAGATCGTCAGTGAGTTTCGAGAGCACGTTTCCTCCATCGCCCTCGGGCAACCCACCCTGGAGGATGTCTTCGTGCAACGCACCGGACATCGTTTCTGGGATGAGAAGAGTGTGCCATGACGAGCTGGCCGTGACTTCCGAAACTCAGATAGTTTCGCGGTGATCACCCTGACAACTTCCCTGATTTTAAACCTCACAACTTCCAAACCAGCAACCTGCCTGAAATGTCTGTCACTGCTGCCCCAACCTGTGCGATCGAGCCATCCCGAAACCGGTTCTGGCTGGCGGTTTGGGCGTTGGCCATTCGAGAACTGGTGAGGTTCTTTCGCCAACGCAGTCGACTGATCGGCGCTGTTGCGCAACCTATTCTGTTTTGGGTGTTGTTCGGAGCGGGGTTGCACGGCTCGTTTGCACCGCCGGCCTGGGCGCCAGCTTCGATGACCTTCCAGGAGTACTTCTACCCGGGTGTTGCCGTCATGATCGTGCTGTTCACGGCGATTTTTTCGACGATTTCCATCATTGAAGATCGTCGAGAAGGATTTCTGCAGGGAGTGCTGGTCGCGCCAATCAGCCGGCTTGCGATCGTACTGGGCAAGTTGTGCGGCGGGTCAGCACTGGCCGTCCTGCAGGCAGGGCTCTTTCTGGGACTGGCTCCATTCCTCGGATTTTCAATCTCGCTGTGGGCTGCCGTGCAAGTTCTGCTCTTTTTGACGCTGCTGGCCTTGTCAC
>JAFEBR010000119.1 GCA_018242565.1 Planctomycetota bacterium
ACCGGCACTCCGCCGACAGCCAGGACGTCTTGAAAGTTGCCCTTGAAATCGTAAGCCGCCAGCAGCACTTCATCGCCCGGGCCAACCCCCGCCCCACGCAACGCCAACTCCACCGCCGCAGTCCCGCTGGCACAAAGTACGACGTGGGCGACCTGATGAAATTCAGCCAACTGCCGCGTCAAAGCGGCAACATGGGGACCGTGATAGCGTCCCCAGGAACCGTCCGCGAGCGCCTGCGCCACCGCCTGATCGACGGCCGGATCACGCACAGGCCAGGGCGGAGGCCCGGCCGGTCGAACTGGCGCTCCCCCGAGTACCACCGGGTCAGATTGTGATGAAATCATAGAGATCCTCAGAACCAGCCAGGAGCGGTTCCAGGCCTGGATTCTGGCAGACAATCATTGTGTTGCAAATCTGCCGCACCGTATCATACGCATTGCAACTTGCGGGCGAAATTCCGCCCAGGCACATCGGTTTCCGTTCCTCTCCGATTCCACAACAGATTTCGATCAGCACACTATGGCACATCAGATCCGGTTCATCATGATTGGCGGTTTTCTGGGAGCCGGCAAGACCACCACGCTGGCCCGACTGGCCCGGTTCTATCAGGAACAAGGGTTGAACGTGGGGGTCGTGACGAACGATCAGGCCACTGATCTTGTCGACACGAACACGTTGCGCTCGCAAGGATTTGATGTGGGCGAAGTCGCCGGGTCGTGCTTCTGCTGCAACTTCGACGGTTTGATGGGAACCATCGAGGCACTGGGCCACGATCGACGTCCCGATGTCATTCTGGCTGAACCAGTCGGCAGTTGTACGGATCTGGTCGCGACTGTGGTGCAACCGCTGAAACGGTTGTTCGAAGCCGAGTTCAGCATTGCCCCGTACGGCGTGATCCTCAAACCGAGCCACGGCACCCGTATTTTGCGGAACGAAGCGGGAACAGGCTTCTCGCCCAAGGCGGCTTACATCCTGAAGAAACAACTGGAAGAGGCCGACGCCATCTTGATCAATCGAATCGATGAACTCGATCCTGCGGAAGTCAGCGAACTGGTGCAACTGGTCGAAACGCAATACCCCGGCCGACCGATCCTGAAAATGTCGGCACGCACCGGTGCCGGCGTGGACGCCCTGCTGGAACTGCTGGCGCTGCAGGGAGACTTTGGCCGACGGGTACTCGACATTGATTACGACATCTACGCCGATGGCGAAGCGGAACTGGGCTGGCTCAACTCAAGCATTCGAGTTGCGGGGTCGGCGGAATTCGCCATGGATGACCTGCTGTTGGACATCGTCCGTCGGCTGGCAAAGGAACTCGACCGACTGGGCGCCGAAACGGCCCACCTGAAAACGATTGGACTGTGGGAAGGTTTCTTCGGTGTCGCCAACCTGATCAGTCGCGATCAAGCCCCCGAATTGTCGCTCCCTTCAAACTGCCGAGTGCGGGAATTCGATCTGATCGTGAACGCGCGGGTGGCGACCAGCCCGGAAGAACTGGAAACAGCGGTTCACGCGGTGGTCAATGCTGCGTGTCTGGAGGTCGGTACCCAGGCCGACTTTCGGCAGACGCAAAGCTTCCGCCCCGGCCGACCGACACCCACCCATCGGTTCGCTGACCCCGCCGAAGTCCGATAGCGGTTTTTCCCCACCGCGCCGGATCCCGCCGTGGTGCACCGGTGGTCATTCGCGACCGGCTTTTGCCGGTCGGGGACTTCACAGGGTTGTCGCCCCAATCGATCGGCACCTTCTGGACACGTTCCGGCGACAGTGAACCGAATCTGTGGCTGGGCACCGGTCAAGGGAGCAGAATGTCGGTGATCTGATTGACTCGATCGCGGCAGTCATCCTTGCAGGTGCAGCAACCTTCATAGTGCAGGCCGACGCACGAGGGCGCGGGATGCTCATAGATGCGGCACCGGTCGCAGTAATTGCTGCAGCAACCCGTCAGCAGATTCGACACCACCGCCAACAGCAGCAGCGCCAGGGCACGTGAATTCTTGGATTTCATTGTCGACATCCTTGTCCAACCCACGACCACGAATCGAGCAATTGCCTTTCGCAGGCCTCGATGAACGGCTCAAACGGACACGACAGCGCTATCCGCCGCCGGGCGTTACCATCCTTCAAATCGGCGAAACCGGCATCCGGAATCGTCCCGAAAAACGTTCTGCGGGGGCCCATTGAAAAACGCCGGCCGCGGCGGCGGTACACGCGGATTGTTCGTTACAAATTGCCGCTGTCGACAAGCCTGTTCGGATGGCGGGGCAACCGGATCCTCACCGACCCCAGATTCGACACAACCACATTTATAACAACCCCTTACACCAATCTGCGTGCTGGAATCTTTTCCACCAGGCCGGCG
>JAFEBR010000011.1 GCA_018242565.1 Planctomycetota bacterium
ATTGGCCAAGTCGCCACAGGTTGACCGACAGGTTGCCCGTTGTCGTCCAACCGTTCGCCAGACAAGCGGAATCCGTCGTTGATCCGCAGATCGAGATAAACCGCACCTTGACCATACGGCAGGTCAGTCTCCCCCACGTTCGTCATGACGAAGTTGAGAGGGATGCTCTCACCCAGGAAAAACTCCTGACGCGGCAGGTCGAGTTCGGTGTGCAGCTTCTCTTTTTCGGCAACGTCCGCGGCTTCTGGAAACAGAATCGAAACCTTCGTTGCGACTTTGGTACGCTGGCCCGGTTGCTGCGCGACATGTTCAAACTTCGCCAGGAATTGATACGGTCGCAAGCGAAATTCGTAGTGCGATAACGACCGGCCGTCCGGCAAGGGCTGTGATAACCCGTATTCCGATTCCATGATATCGGAATTAAGAACAGGGCTCGACGCCCAGTAATTCACACTGTGCGCCGCGCCGGTCTCGTCAATGCCGCGGATTTCCAACGCATACCGGGCCATCGCCGGGCGGATTCCCGAGCGGATGTCGGGTTCACGAATCACAAGGGACTGCCCAGTCACCGGGACCCGAGCATTCGGCCGGACCCCTCGCACGTCGATCAACCGATAGAATTCCGCGTAGGGTTCGTTATCCGCGATCGGATCGGTGATTTTCCCGTTGAGATCAATTTTGACAGGCCGGCCCCAGGCTCGATCGGTCAGGCCAACGATCCACGTCCCCGGATCGCCGCCGCGCTGTGCCAGTTCTTCCGCACTCCACCAGCGGGCGGAAACGCGAATCTCGTAGGGATCGGCAACCGGTTGATGATGATAATTCACGCCGCGCGTCGGAGTGTCAAAAACGAGCGATGGCTGCCCCTTCAGTCCACGGAACCGCAGCAGTACGTCGACTGCATCGTCGTCGGGGTCGGGATGAGGCCCCCCCTCCTGATAAGCGGCTGTCGTATTCTTCCCGTGCAGTACGATCGTCGAAGGCCAGTGGCCCGCATCGCCCAAAGGTGAGCCATCCGGATTCCAACCTTCACTCGCGGGTCGAGTATTCTTGACGAGCCCGACAATTTCTACCGAGCGTCCTCCCGGTAAGGTCGCCCTGGAACCCGGTGTCTTAGCAGGCTCTGCGCCGCCGGGTTCCGTTTCGTCTGCAGCGGCAAGTTCGTCAGCTTTCGTTTCGACCGCAGTGACCGCCCTCTCGGTCGCGTCAGCCTGAACCGATCCCCAGATTGAGTAACAGGCCAAGACAATCAGTAAAGTACACGTGGCGATGCCCGCGAGAACCGATCCGGAGACACTCGCGCGATCCGGGGCCAGCCCGACAATGCGGCGGACGCGCCCCAGCAGCGAACCGTCGGCAGCCCCCAGTGCCAGCAGGTTTCTCTGGGTGTACAACTCGCCCACGGCGACCAGTGCCCGGCCATATTCCACGGGATTCCCCAGCGAGTCAATCACGACGTCATCGCAACAGTGCTCGCGTTCGACACGAATGCGATGCGACAACCACCAGATCGCCGGATGGTAGAAGTACACCGTCTCGACGAGGGTCTGCCACAGATGGACCAGATAATCGTGACGGCGAATGTGGGCCAGTTCATGAGCCAGGATCGCCTCTAATTGAGAGACTGGTATCGACGTCACCAGACTCACGGGGAGCAGAATCGCTGGTCGAAAATATCCCACCACAACCGGAGCCTGTGCCAGCGCCGAGGTCCAGATCTGCACTTCATTCGAAATCTGCAACTGTAAAACGACGCGCTGAAATGCCTGACGAGTCGATTCGGCTACGGGCGCGATCCCGATACGCTGCAACCGCCGGACAAATCGCCACCCCAGCAGGGGTCGGAACGAGCAGATCAACACCCCCACCATCCAACACACGGCAATCCAGCCCAGACACGGACGAATCGCCATTTCGAATGCGGTTTGCCAAGAGCGACTGGCGACCGCCGGTGCCACAGGCACCACAACATCCGCACGCTCCGACTCGATTGTCGTTGCCGCTTCCATATCCGCTGGGGACACCAACCCCGCCATGGCGCCGGGCACATCCGCCACTGCGCCCACCGCGTCTGGCCCCGACGGCAGCGAAGCCTCCGATTCTGCCACCACCTGAACTGGCGTCGTGGTCTCCGTGCGGGGCACTGCGCTGGTCAGATTTTCGGGCAGTGAGAACCAGATCACCAGAGGCAAACCGGTTGCCAGGCCCAGGGCCCCGACCAAGACTGTGTAGCGGACCGTAGCGCTGGCCCGGCGCAACAGCAGCAACCCGACTGCCACCAACAGGGCCACGATCGTATCGAGCCACAACGAGTGCAACAGGACCCACCCCAAACGTTCGCTGACCTCCCGTACCAGCATGTCCGACGGCCACGACCAATGCACCCCGAACGCGAAATTTTCGCTCATGACTGCCCCTCCATTTGATCAAGCAACCGCCGCGCCTCGTCAATCTCCGCCCGCGAAGCCTTGCCCGCGGAGAGCGCCTGCAATACGAGACTCATCGCGGATCCGTTGTAAACCTTGTCGATCAGGTCGTGCAGATAGCCCTTCGCTGCGCGATCGCGAGTCATGGCCGCGCGATAGACGTGTGGGCGGACCTGGTCATCGCGTTTGACGAGTCCTTTATGCAACATCACCGCCAGCATTTTGACGGTCGTGGAATAGTTGGTCCCCTTCGCACCTGTCAGCCGGGCGTGGATGGCGCGGACAGGACTGGGCCCCAATTCCCAGAGGACTCGCAAGATCTCCAATTCGACAGCTGTCGGCTGCGCCGACCCCAATGCCCGCATGATCTCCTCCAGAACGCCGACTCGCAAACTTAGCGAAACCTTTCGCCAAATCGTAGCGAAAGGTTTCGCCACGTCAAGTCAATTTGTCTAAAACTGAATCGGTATGCGCCAAAATCGAAAAAAACATCGCCTCGTTGACAGAGTCGGGCCCCCGGTCCCCTCAGACGGCTTCCACCGCCTTTGAACCTCAGCACATGAAAACAAAATGTCTGGCCTGGGTGGCTGTCACCAAAACACGCAGAGAACAAAAACTGTCCAAGTCGCCAACACCTTGGCCAGTTCTCAGCCAGGCCAAGAATAATTTCTCTCCATTGCAGGCGAATCCCCGGCAGGCAGAGTGGTCTGACCATTCGAACTCTGATGAAAAACGCCCAAAAACAACCCGACTATGAATTCCGAGTGTTGACGGACGTGCGAGTGCTGCGTATTGTTGGGGGTCAAGTGAAAGGACACTCGGCACGAAAATCTGGACCGACGAAGCGCGTTTGAGGGCCAAAAATCGCTGATGTTACGAGTCCATCTGTCATTGTGAAGGACTCGAAGTTGCAGCGCTGGTATTGGGGTTTGCTGGGTATGGTGCTGGGTGTCTCCGCAGCGGATGCCGGGCCGATAGGCACCTACTATCTGACCGATTTTCGCAACTCGTCGGGGCTATCCACGCTCGATGCAATTCGCGGCGATCAATACCAGCAGAACTCGTCGACCTATCAGTTTGAAGAGGGTCCGATTGCTGTCGTTACGACCTCGGATGATTCCGGACAGGTTCGCACCACCGGCTTCTCAACAGGAAAAAGCGGTGGTGATTATGCCATTGTCGGTGACCTCTCGGTCGCATCGACGGGCGTGACCCGCACGAACAATTTCGCTTCGAATGTCTTCG
>JAFEBR010001199.1 GCA_018242565.1 Planctomycetota bacterium
GTCGGCGCCACCCTACTTCTACATTGCATTTCAACCGGAATGATTCGCGCTTAGAATTTGCCGCATTTGATCGCAAAACCGTCCACCATTGTCGCATTACGGGGGCAATAAGGCGGGTCGGGCCACCCACCTGATAGCGACGTGTGGGCGATTTCGGAACGTCGGGAACGGGGGTGCGATATGCTGAGCGCGGCCGATTTCACGAATCGGCCGCGCAAACAGGGCGATCATCGCGCACGCCGGTAGAGCGCTGACCGAAGCCTGCGATCGACTTGCGGTGACTGGCGATAATCCCACGGGAACCTCCCGCGTCGGCGCAGGCGTCGTCATACAGGCCCGTCCCGGCAGAATGCGCGTGCGAAGAATCCGCCATGAATGCCGACCTCGGCACACAGTCGCGGAATCGACTGTGCAACAAGACGTGGGGTGTCCCCGGGTTCCTGCGACCCGAATTTGATCGGGACCGGCTGGCTCCTCGCTATTTCTCCCCTCATTCCGGACGTTCATCTCGCCCTAGTGCGATTTCTTTGCGAGCCCGCTCCGCCTTGCTCGGATCGAACAAGATGCACGCGTCCCAGTCCACCGGAAAAAATAGCGGACTACGTGATTTGTTCAGAGCGGTAATCCTTTCTCGAAGATTGCTTTGGATGCGGTCCCGGGCCTCCCGGGATATATGCTGATCCGCTTCGATCGCCTCGGACGCAAGCTGGCACGCTTCAAGTTGCAGTTCCCATAGACATTTGCCGGACCGCGTTGACCGCCAACTTCCGATATCTGTCATCCCCAGGTCGAGCCGAATGCGATCACTACGGTCTCCACCCTCCTTCGTGAGGTGCACAATCGCGAAGTTGAATCTCGCCCAAACCGCTTTGCGGCACAGGTCACCAACGGACAAGTTGCTTGCGTTGCGGTGCGCGAGACAATTTGCAGTGAGCGCGTAAGACGCATCGTGTAGATGATTAATGAAGGATTCGAAGAGCAACGAGTCGTCAGTTTGCATAATCCGTCCCCAAACCTTCATTACTCGCTCTTGTTCTGACCAGTCAAAGTTTTCTGGAAACATTGGTAACTGCCCAGTGGACACTTCGACAAGCGGGGGCGCGTCATTGCGATTTGCAAGCCCCGCGATCAGCATTTCATAGCGCTCGGGCTCATTTTCAACCCTGTTCGGGGGTATTAAATTGTGGCGTTGGATCACAATTGTCGTCATGATTCCAACTGCCAGCACGAGAAATGCAGCCACAAATACGGAAAATCGGGATCTTGACATACATGCCTTCCTGGGAGTGCGAAACTGGAATACGGCGACACAGCACTCTTACCTGTCAGGGTTCCAAAACTGAGCCCGATGTGTCTTCGGCGACAATTATTTCTCTGCTTGAGCTTCTGCACAATCCCTGCAGGATTGAGACGCGGGGTTGGGGCGATTTACCGGAGTTGCCGACGTAAGGTCGGCAACCCCGGGCTGCGCTGCGTAACGCCTGCGGCGTAGGTGTCGGTCAGGGCAATCCGTGGCTGGCCGATGACAGCATGCCCCGGCCGAGGCGGACACGGAAAACGCCAACCGCCTCAAACAGCAACGGGCCATCCTCCCCCCCACCCTCTCCATGGGGCCTCGTCCCGGCCGGGAACCGGGGACGAGGTACACACGCTGCCGGGGCGGGGGCAGCATTTCGCTGCGGGTGTCTCGCCCGCATTGGGACCGGTGAGGCACCGGCACTGCA
>JAFEBR010001200.1 GCA_018242565.1 Planctomycetota bacterium
GCTGAGCGTCAAACAGAAAGCTCGCATTCCGGCCTGCCTGTTTCGCCGCGTAGAGAGCACGATCGGCCTGTTCGAACAGCACGGCACCGTCTCCCTTCCGTGGCACCGCGGCCAATCCGATGCTGACGGTCAGCCGGGCCGGCGCCAGCGCCGAGATCTGATGCCCGGCCAGCGTCATGCGAATCCGCTCGGCGATTCGCCCCGCCGTCGGCAGCGTGGCACCGGGCAACAGCAATGCGAACTCATCGCCACCATAGCGGGCCACGACATCGGTGGCCCGCACGGCAGCCCGCAGTACCTGGGCCACGGCACACAGGCACTGATCGCCAGGGGCATGCCCCAACTGATCGTTGATCTGTTTGAAATGATCCACATCCACGAGCAGTAACGTCAGCGGCAGTGCCCCCGCCTGGGCCCGCGCGACTTGCTGCGTCAGTTCCAGATCGAGCCGACGCCGATTCGCCAACCCCGTGAGCGCATCGGTGTACGTTTCTGTCTGGAACGAAAGCAATTCGCGTCCCTGAGCATGCAGCAACTGCTGCGTCGCCTGCAACTCCTGCTGCCAACGCTGACGTTCGGACTGCAGATCGGCCGTCAAACGGGCCGAGATCCGACGTCGGCCCAGACACCAGCCGGCCGCACAGCCACACGCCAGGCTGGCCAGTGCGATCAAGACTGTGGCGAAGGTCGTCATGCCGGGGCGTTTCGAAAACAGGATCCGAAGGACGGGGACTGCCTGGCCGATGGCGGCTGCTGGCCCGCAGGTCGGGGAACAGACCGAAAAGATGTCACACAGCGCATGTTGATGTGGTCGAACGGTCCGGGCAAGGGGAGACGCTTCAGAACCACTGGCGTTTGTCGACCGGGGTGAGCAGCGGCACACCCGCAACAAACCGCCGAATGTTCTCCAGCAGCACTTCCGTGTGACGTTCGGCGATTCGAGGCGAAGCACCGGCCACATGTGGCGTGATGATCACGTTGGGCATGTCCCACAAGGGATGCTCTGCAGGCAACGGTTCGGTTTCGAACACATCCAGTCCAGCGCCGGCGATTACTTTGTCACGCAGCGCCGCCGTCAGGTCCGCCAGATCGACAATGGCACCACGCCCGATGTTGATCAAATACGCACTGCGGCGCATACAGGCAAACTGCGGGGTCCGGAAAAGCTTCTGCGTTTCGGGGGTATGCGGTGCGGCAATCACGACGAAATCACTGACCGCCAGCAGATCATTGAGGCGGGCCGTCGGCCACACGTCGCACACATCGGGAATTGATGTCGCACGCGGATCGACCGCCACGACGGTCATGTCAAACGCCCGCGCCCGGCGAGCGATCTCGCTGCCAATCGCTCCGGCCCCCACCACCCCCAGAGTGCAGTCGGCCAGATGCAGATGGTGCCGATCAATCGATCCGACCACCCCCGGACCGCTGATAAAATCTGAGCGTCCTTCCTCTCCCCCCACCGGCTCCCACACGCGCCGACACTGATTCCGCACGTAGAGATGCAGGTTGCGTGCGAAGCAGATCACGAGACCGAGCACATGATCGGCGATCACGTCGGAAAACAAGCCGCGCATGTTGGTCAACACGCACGGATGCTCGATCAATTCCGGAAACACATAATGTTCGAGACTCGCCGTCGGCGCCTGCACCCACTTCAATCGTTGCGCAGCGCGCAGCAGCGTGGGGGTGAGTTTGCCGAAGAACGCGTCGGCCTCAACGATCTCTGCCGCGACATTCGCGGACGGTGCATTCACCACGTGCAAGGGACCCGCCACTTCGCAAATGCGCGCGAGACGCGCAGCCTCCACGGGGAGATGAATCACGAGTTTCATATTGAAGCGCTCGGAGTTGCAGACGATGACGTGCAGAAGATTTCGTGATCAGAAAAACTGTGCCGTGCAGGTTCTGAAACTGATTGTGATTTTGTCGATTTTCAACTTGCTCTTGTCGTTCAGGTTGATAGTATGAGTCCCGATCGACGGGGCTGGCAACAATCCGCACGTCGAACTTCACATCTGCAATTCGAATCGAAGGGGCTCAAGATGAGAATTTTCTCAC
>JAFEBR010001201.1 GCA_018242565.1 Planctomycetota bacterium
ACGTACCGTAATGGTCGATGTAGTTGCCTGTCCCCTTTTTGACGCGACTGGAAACGGCCACGAGGGCTTCGTTGAACGCCAGCAACTGGGCTTCGACACCGAAGACTTCGCCGCGTTCGGTGCCCCCATCATTCGTAGTGAATGCGTCATCATCAAGGTTCCAGCCGTTGGCCAGATTCATATCGAATTCAAAACGGGTGATGACGTTGTCGCGGTCGAGTGAGTCGACCACATTCACCGCAAACTGGGCCATCTCATAGAGTTGGTAGGGCTGATAGGACGGTGGCTTGGGTGTGGGTGGGTTGCCAGCTGTATCATTCGTGTAATTACGGTCGTCTTCGCCGCCACCGAACATGTAGAGCAGGACATAGATGTCGCGGGCCATTTGCTGACGGTCGCGGCGAGCCCAGTACTCCTGTAGAGCCGGATTGCTGACGAACGTCGTGCCCGAGTTCACCGTCGGGAAGGCCAGCTTAGGACTGGGAATTGAATTTCCGTTCGCATCGACGGTCAACGGTGCACCTTTGGCCCCCAGGGTCTTGCTGATGGGGTCGGTCGCCCCAGACCCGGTGCCCCATTGGCTGGTCGTCGGATGCGGAGTGAGCTGTCGATAAGTCAGTGGATTCTGCTGTTCCTGTCGGAGCGTCGATCCGAAAGTCTGTGCGGGATCAGCCACTGACAAGAACCGGTTGATGTTCAGGCGGCATTGTTGCTGCCAGGGAGTCGACGGTGCCTTCGAGTTACGGTACTGGTATGGGGCCGGCGTAAACGGCCGGGCGCCCGACTGCGTGTTATGCACCGACGTTACCGGATCGTTCAGCTTGGCCCCGATCAAAGCGGCCAATTCGAGGCGGAAGGGTTCGGCCGCGTTACCACTCTTGTAGGTGTTGGTGGCGTTATTCACATAATTGTTGTTGGCCACCACCGGGATGACGCCGTCGAGGCCATCGTTCAGCGCGGTCTTGGTCAACACCATCGGCGGAAACTGGACGGTCGTAGACGGGCTGTTATTCGCCGAAGTGGGCGGGGTGGTTCCATCCCAGTTCCCGCTCGAATATTCCCAGGCCCGATGACCGTTGGGATTGAAGGCCGGGCCATTGGCGGCCTGGCCGCTCACATTGAGGGCCGCCGCCGTGCCGAAGCTGTGGTTCCGTCGATCAGAACTCGTGGTGGTGAACCGCTGGCGGATCAACTGGGCCTGCTGGTTCTGCTGGAAGTTGAACACGAGCAGGTCGCGGAGACGCGACGTGAGGGCCGTCGAAGTGAAGTCCAGGTCGGCCAGTTGCAGACCGGCCGATTCATCCACCGGGAAGATGTTGTCGGCGCTGGTGGCGAAGGCCTGATCGGAAACGCGTTCAAACGCTTCGTCGAGCAGGCCCGCCGTCACCGGATTGACCGACAACTGGCCCAACTGCGCCTGGGGCATCACGTCCCCCGGATTGGGGAACGCGCCCTGGTAAGGAATATAAGGCGGATAGGGAGACGAGTTGGGGAAGTTGGCGTAGTACGAGCCCTGGTAGCCGTGGTATTGCAAATAGGCATTCGGGAAGGCGACCCCCGTCAACTGCGGATTGAACAGGTTGGGGACCAGACCAAACCCGCTCAGCGAGGGATTGTTCACCGTCCAGAAGCCCGCTCCGGAGTAGTCGAGAGGCTGACTGAAGGGGAGCACTGTCACCAGGGAATTCCAGGGAGCAAACGGAGTCCCGTACTGCGGATACAACAGGTTCGTCGAGCCCATCGGGTGTTGCAGCGGCAACGGCACCTGGAACAAACTTGGGTCGCCGCCAATTGTCTGCCCGTGGAATTGGTACGGGCCATCGGTCAGGCCGGCGAACAGGTTGCCATTGTCATCGAACCCGGGCAACCCCGGTTGCGGAAACAGTCCCAGCGCATTGTCGGGAGCCGGGTTTTGACCATAGGCCCCCATCGACAGGCCGTTCACAAGGTAACTGACATCCCCCCACAGACCGGGAATGACATTATTGATCGTGAACAGTTCCTGCCCGTTATTCGCCAGTGTCACGTTGAAGCTGGGTCGTCCCCACAGCATGAACAGCAGGTCCATGTTGGCCGCTTCGTAGCGATCGAAATCGTAACCATTGGTGGTGCTGTTATTCAGATTCGACAGGCCAAACACGCCGCGGTAATCCTGGAACACACTGCTGGGGCCATAGGCGGCCGTATTCGGCGAAGTGAGCATCGAGTTGACGCTCCGCGGGTCGGCGGTGAGGGCCCAGAAGGGATTGATCTCCGACCG
>JAFEBR010001202.1 GCA_018242565.1 Planctomycetota bacterium
AGAAAACCCCGAAGAAATTCATCAATTCGCAAATTCCATTCTGCGGGAGGGCAAGCCCTTGCCCAAGGTCTTGAAGCAGGGGCGGCAGGAATCGGCCGTCTGGATGACCTACGAAACGGTGGTCCCGATTGAAAAAGCGGAGTTGAATTACACGCTCGATTCCGGACGCTGGCAAGACCGCAAATGGGAATCGATTCCCGCGACGATCGACGCGAAGACCGGACGGGTGACTGCCCAACTGCCGGCGGGAGTTACCGTGTACTATTTCAATGTCTTCGACAATCGCCAATGTGCCGTCAGTTCGCCCCACGAGGAATTGCGGCCCAGCGCCAAGTAAGCTCTCGGAGCGACTCGAATCTGACCCTGCTTCTGGGCAGTGAGCGGGTACGTTGGTCTGACGTGACCGACGCCAGCCGACGCGCTGCTGTCCGAGATGACGAGCGCTGATTCCCGCTGCCGTGCGTCGCGAATTGAAAGGCAATCGTCGTAACGGCACTTTTCGATCTCCATCGATGCGCGATTCAATAGGGCGCGGCAATCGCAGAAAACTGCCAGTCGTTGAAGTCGAACAGTTCCTGGGTGTCGGCCAGGCCGGTTCGCTGCAGTTGCGCGGCAAACAGCTTGCCCCCGGCGGCCCAGACGAGACGGCGGCCGTCCAGGTCGGCCCATTCCCAGGTGGGGCAGGGGAGGGACTGCCCGGCCTTCGGTCCTGTGAGTTCATGCTCGTCCCAATAACACCCCTTGCCAGGGGGATGATCCAATTCCGCATGGGCCCGTTTGCGCAACGTCCAGCCGTTGGGCAATGGTTTTTCAAAAATGTCCACGCGACTCCAGCGGGCGAGCTGGTTCCGCTCGATCAGCGTCCAGCCATCGCGCAATAAACGTGGGTAGTACACTCCCGGGCATTCGCCTCCAAAGTTTTCCGTCAGCGAAAACTTTAGATCCCGTTGTACGAGGGTGGTCTCCTGGCGCGTCTGGTGCATACCGTCATCATTCAACCAGTAGCTCTTTTTTCCGGTCCACAATCCCCCTCCGTGCCAGCAGTCCCCTTTCGGAAAAAAGGCGAGGGCCTTCAGCCAGGGGGCTTTGGAAATTGCACTCCACGAGCCTTGCGATTCCGATTTCCATTTCCCATTCATGGCGAAGTACAGGAAGTACTTGCCATCGGGCGACAGGTCGCAGCGGCGTTCGTAGATCCGGCCCTTCAGCCATTGCCCGAGTTCAAATGTGTCACGTCGGCGGTCCCATAAAAATGTCGCTACCTGTTTCGAGGGGCCGCGGCGGATGACCAATCCGACGGAGGCTTGCCGGGCCAACAGAATATGAATTCGCGGTGCAAATTTGGGCATCAGACGAGGGCTCGGAAAGGCTTGGGAATGGCACGACTGCGGCGTCGGGCAGGGGGCCGTCATCCCGGCGTTGTGGGAGGCAAGGCCCAAATTGTCCCAGTTGTTTCAAAGATTTCCAAAATTTTCGTTTTTGAAGCCACGGCTTGGCGAGGCGGAATCGGGGGTTTGTGGCACCCGGTGAGGGCCGCCGTGCCACGGGCAAAGTTGTTCGGAGTGTTTCCCGTTACGGGTTGGCCGCCCACCAGACATTCGCTGTTTGTAACGTGCGTCGCTGCCCGTCGTTTGGTGCTGTTGTTTCAGATCCAGACACGGGCCGGGCGTTTTCGGTTGCACGAGGACGAAGCGTTTTCTCCCAGTTTTCTCAAAGAATTCCAAAAA
>JAFEBR010001203.1 GCA_018242565.1 Planctomycetota bacterium
AATTGGGCGAAATCGAGGCGACGCTGTCTCAGCATGCCGCGGTCAAGCAGGCCGTTGTGGTGCTGCGAGAAGATCGTCCGGGGGATCGACGCCTGGTCGCGTATCTTGTGCTCGATCGTGCGGTTGCTGCGCCGGCCCGCGAACAATTGCGAGATTTGTTGTTGATCAAGCTGCCCGAGTACATGGTCCCTGCGGCGTTTCTCTATGTCGAGAGTTTGCCGTTGACGCCGAACGGTAAAGTGGACCGGAGAGCCCTTCCGGCTCCCGATGAAACGAGCCTGACGCGGTCTGAAGAATATGCGGCGCCGCGAGACGCGGTGGAAGAGCAGATCGCCGAGCTTTGGGCGGGATTGCTGGGGATACCCCAAATCGGCATCCACGAGAGCTTCTTTCTCTTGGGTGGACAATCGCTTTTGGCGGCACGCTTCATCAGCCAGGCTCGTCGTCGATTTCAAGTCGATTTGAAGTTGCGCGACATTTTCGAGGCCCCGACAATTGCCGGGCTGGCGAGTCTGGTCAGCCGTCGTTGTCTTCAGTTGCCACCCGGAATAACAAGTGCCGAGGCCAGGGCGATTCCGGCGACCTCGACGAAATTGGACCGGCGCAGCGACGGACCGTTCCCAGACACGTCCAGCGAACAAGGGGCTGCTTCCGCAGAGGGACCAGGTACCGAAGATCTCACGGAACTCCTGTTCCTGCGATCCAGGGAGCGGGAGGTCGAATACGCGAAGGTCTTTCGAAACGGGGAGGGGCGACCGCCGGTCGTGGGTTTGGGAGATTCCCGATTGGTTCCACTGCTGCTGGGGAAATTCCCGGCGGCAGTACCCGTGGTGTTTTTGCGGATTGACGGCCATTACGTCTGGCCTCCCGAAGAGTTGACGATCGAGCAACAAGTCGCCCGCTACGCCAGCGCGTTAAAAGATCTGGCGTTCGGACAGCGGGTCTGTCTTGTCGGGTTTTCGTACGGTGGCTTGCTCGCGTACTGCCTGGCTTCGGTACTGCGCGCTGCTGGCTGGCAGGTTGAACTGGTGTTGCTCGAACCGACGTTCCCGGTGAACGCGTTGCCTTGGTTTCCGTTGCATCTGAAGTTGAAGGTGTTGCTGGAGACGGGATTGCGGAAGGTGCGGCGAGTGATTCGCTGGTTGATGGCAGGCAGCCCCGCCCAGGCTTTGGCTGCTGCTGTCGCCTCGGCGGATGTTCCACCCGCTGTATCGCGTTGGGGGTTGATGGCCCAGAATTATGCGACGAACGTGGAATCCGTGCAGTTGGAACCTCTCAACCAGCGGTTTGGGTTGGTCGCCAGGAATTCGGTCTTGTCCGAAGAAGCCTCGTTGTGGCGGGCTGTTGGTCTGGGAGAAATCGAGCCTTGTGGGCTGCCCGTGGAAACCGGGCATATTGAGGTTTTGCGCGGTCCGA
>JAFEBR010001204.1 GCA_018242565.1 Planctomycetota bacterium
ATCATTCTGCGTGGCAAATCCCTCCAGGGCCAACGCGCTGAACGACAAACCCGTACTGGCATTTTGCGTGACCGTGGTCACGATAGAAACCTTACCAGCCTCCGAATACTGAGATGACAGCAAATTGAAGGCCCCACCAGCGCTTGTGGCCGACTGAGTCAGGCTCGCGGAAACACTAAGGGTGCCGTTGCCAGAGACACCAACAAAATTGTTAGCAGACGAACTGCTCGTATTGGTTTGGGTGACAGTCCCCTGGATGGCGATATTCCCGGCGGCATACAATTCGATCAGGTTATTGCCAAAATAGCCGCTGCTGTTTTGAGCGACATTTCCACCAATCGTCAACGCCCCCCCCGTGTCATTGGAAATGACGTTGGCGGCATCGGACGGAAAGTCGGTGATAATCGGCCCATTCAAATCCAGCGCGGCCGTCGTCGCCGTCTGCGTGACGGTACCGTAGACGGTCATGCTGCTTGTCGTTCCCGAAACCAGGGTGACGAGATTCTGATTGAACACGGTGTTGTTGGAAGACTGCGCGATTCCGATATGCGCGATCGACACACTGCCCGATGAGGCACTCGTCGGGTAGGATTCGAAGTCGGAACCAGCGTATCCTACGGACACAAAGTTCGAGGATCCCGGAGCCAAACCAACTTGGGATTGCTGGATTCCGTAGGCGATCGTCAAATTCCCGGTTCCCCCCGAGAAAATGCCATTTTCACCAACCCCGGTCGTCAAGGTCTGCTTCTGGGTCACCGCCCCCAGAATGGACAGATTGCCGGCTGCGCCCGTATAGATTTCACTGGAGATGTTCTCTGTTCCCGTCGCCTTCAGGGCCACCGAAACATTATTCTGCAATGTCAGGCTGCCGGTGCTGTTCGTATACAGACCGAAATACGAACTGGACGAACCCGATTGGGTCAGCCAACTGCCAACGGTCGTCCCCTGCACCGTCACATTGCCAATGATGGACATCGCGTTCGCCGAGTCGTTGTGGACCCGCAGATCATTACCGGTTCCGCCCGCCCCCTGGAAAGTGATGCCGCCGATACCGACATTCAGCGCCGGTGAGCCCGACTTCGAATAAATGTTGTACGTGTCGTAGGCATTCCCCAGATTGACCGTGATTCCGGTCACTGTGGAGATGTTCAACAGGACCGAGGACTTGCCATTCACCGTTCCGGCCACCGCATCAACTTCGACAGTCGTCGCATTCAGCCGGAACACATTGATGCTGTGATTACCCGTATTGTCGCTGCTCAGGACAATGTTGGGTCCCGACACAGCCGCCGTCACGTTGGCAGTCGGCCCTGACAACATCGACCGTGGTTCCAAAACGTCAACCGCCACCAGAGCCGACAGACTCCAGTTGGTTCTCGACCGACGCAAACTTGATTTACGGGCAGCACGAAGCAACGAGTTCCATGAGAGAGACTTCAAGACATTGTTGATTTTCATGGCGGTAAAATCCTGGCTACGAGAAAAGATTCAAACCCGAAATAACGGCACCTGATGCGCTCGTCCGTATTTCCATCAGTAGAATCCCGGTGACCGGAACAACATCCGAAACCCCGAAATCCCTAGCATCTGTGCTAACCGACATCCTTGAATTTCAGGATTTATCGTACCTCTTGATCTGATTTG
>JAFEBR010001205.1 GCA_018242565.1 Planctomycetota bacterium
GCCGTCGTGCAATTCGGCAGACGCGATGATGCGTGTGCCGTTGAGCAACGTGCCCCCGCGGCTTCCAGTATCTTCGAGGTAATACTGCTTGCCTCTCATAACTACCCGCGCGTGCGAACGAGAAACCATGTTCGTTTCGAGATGAATCTCCATCGAAGGAAGTCGTCCGAGCCTGGCCGGTTCTGCGCCTATGGCAAATTGCCGTCGGTTTTGCACCAAGTCCGAGACAATGGTCAGCCGCAAATGCCTGAAGTCGGGGCGTTCCTGGTTGATGTCGGTCATATCCGGTGGCCTCTGCTGGAGTTGTTCTGACGCGAGTCTTTGTGGTCCGTTGGCCTGCTGATCTGCAAGGTTCGGCCTTCTGAGCGGTCTTCGGCTGACATCGCATCATCCCGCAGGACGCGGAAGCTGGACGGGTGACAGCCAGCCTGTTGTTGTATCCAACGTGGCGAAATGACCTTCACAGAGTGCCCCGACCACGACGAAACTCCGGTCTGCGTTCAATTGGATTGGTGACTGCCCGTTCCAGTCATCCAGCCCTTCCGGGCGGGCCAAAAGCCAGCGGTGATAATGCCCGGCAAAGATCCGGCGGTGGGGGACCGCGGCGAAGATCCTCGCGACGTTGCCATGGACGCTCAACGGTCCTTCGAAATACCAGAGATCCGCAAGACTCTCGGGGTCGAGCCAGGGTTCCACATGCATGAACAGGCAGCCGTCAATCTCCAGACGGGGCTGCAGCGTCGCCATGTAGTCGATGACCGTCGACGAGTAACGTCCCCGCAATTCGTCGGTGACGTGACGGCATAATCCGTAATCGTGATTCCCCCAGACGCCTATGACTTGCGCGTCGGCCAGCAGGCGGCACGTCTCTTCCAGGCGATCCGTCATGGCCACGACGTCGCCAATCATCACGATCTGGTCCACATTCTCTGCCCGCAGGGCATCGAGCGCCGCCTGCAGGTTTTCGACATGTTCGTGAATGTCTGTAATCAGTCCGAGTCGCATGGCCCAGGCGTCTCCTGAAATGTGGCATGAGTTCCAGAGACAGTGTTTGTCCCATTATGCCCAGCGAATGACCCGCGGCACAATGGGGGACGAATGTGATCCTGCGGTTCGAGCCTTCTTCGACTGTCCGGCGGATTTCTGCGCTGACGGGCACGGGTCTTGCGGTGTAGAATTGAGCTGTGAAACCGGAGTCGTCCCGCCGACTCCGTGAACCTGAACAGATCACCCCCGGTCTGTTAGAGTAGAGTCCTGCCTTGGCAACC